>NZ_RPZY01000044.1:0-75272 GCF_008661855.1 Varibaculum sp. | reverse complement strand
GTTGCTGGAGGGTGATTCTGTCCCCGGAAGGTCGCTCTGTAGCCGGAAGGTAGCTCTGTCGCCGGAAGGTAGTTCTGTTGCGGTAGGGGCATGCGGTTGCTGGAGGGAGATTTTGCAACAGGAGGGCGGATTTACTCAAACCGGGAAAGCGATTCCATCCTCGGAGGGCGATAATGTCAGGCAGACAGACGCGACCAGGAAAAATGCGTGTCAATAACACCCTCCCAGAACACTTCCGCCCTCCCTAGTCATCAACACCCTCCTAAGACAAAAAGGGAAGTAGCTGGAAAGCTGCTGAATCACTAAAAAAGGGGCAGAAAAGTAGCAAAAATGGTTTTGACCCGAGGGATTCCCTCGGGTCACAACCATCAAAAACTATTAAGAATCTATCGGCGCTGCTTTCTTAAGATTACTTTGACGCCACCCACGCATGAAAGTGACACATCCAGACCAGCGCCGAATATCAGCAACAGCAGTTACTCCAGCGCGCCGCCGAAGCCGGCAAACAAGCAGTCGCTACAGGCGAATAGCTTTCCAGGTACCGCGATAAATTGGAGCCACTTTAACTCTGTCGCCAGGCTTGGGGGCGTGAATAATCTTTCCCCCGCCAACATAGATAGCCACGTGACCGGGATGCCACAAAATGTCACCGGGCTGCGCCTGGCTAAGAGGAAGACTGGTTCCCATGCGACTAATCGCGGCAGAAGAATGGGGCACTGATTTGCCCAACTGAGCATAAACGTAGCTAACAAACCCGGAGCAATCGAAACCACTGGGAGTGGAGCCACCCCACTTGTACTTAACCCCCCGATACTGCATCGCAATCCCCACGGCAGTGCCATCAGCTTTGCCCAGGTCGCGACCTACGAAAGTTTCAGAAGCCTGTGCGGAGGAACGCTCGGAAGCACGCGAAGCGGAAGCAGCAGCATTAGCAGCTGCGGCAGGAGCAGGTGCACCGGCAACTGTCGCCGCGCTTACCGACTGCCCAGCTTGCTCAACGTTAGATGAAACTGCTTTATTAACAGTTAGTTTTTCGACCGCGCCCTGCGCGAGATGAGCCGAATCTACAGAAGTAGAAACGTGCTTCGCGGCAGTAGCATCTGCGGGAATAGCGGCTGCTGCCACCACTGTTAAGGCAACCCCCGAGCCGGCGAGCGCCGACAAACGTTTTCCATTTTCAGAAGAAAATAGGGATTGGGCAACTTGAGAAACTGGAGTGGAGGGACGGCGCGGTGCGCGATGACGCGCCTGAAGTTTCTGAGAAGTCACGTGTTAGGTCTCCTATTAGGTGTCTATTTCAGTTTGACCAGTAAAACCCTTCGAGAGCTACCCGAGATGCTTTACTTTGCGGTCGGTCGTAACTAAATATAATGCTTCGATAACGAAATGTCACGTTTTGGTTACGAAGAATTTATTTTTTAAGGGCGAGCACGCCCTTTGTCCAGAAAGACGCGCACTCGCCCTCGTTACTAAAATAAGAAAAACGACCCGAAAAAACCGGTATTTTTGCAGACCAAAACCAAGCTTAAACAGCGTTAATCTCGTTCAGAGATACCCTCAACAAATAGGTGCTGAGCCAAAGACGTGTCCAGTAACACAGTTTTTTCGGTGTCTACCCCCATCACCGCGATCTGAACACCCTGAGGCTGAAGATTTACCGCTTTACCAGGATAAATAGCTGCCTCAGCGAAGAAACCCAGAATCCTGGTCTCAGCTTGGATAGGTTCACCAATCCGCACAACCTCGGTATCAACGATTCCGCCGTACTGCTCCACAATCTGGGCAGCCGAAGCCCCCGCCCCTATTACCGGACTCGAATCGTCTGGAATCACATTCCCATAAGGATCGGAAGATGGATGACGCAACAAATCGAGTAGACGCATTTCCACCGCACCAGACATCACGTGTTCCCAACGGCACGCTTCATCGTGCACCATCACCCAATCCAAACCAATCACATCTAGCAGCAAACGCTCTGCTAAACGGTGCTTGCGCACCACTTCCCGAGCCAGAGTAGCGCCCTGCTCCGTCAATTCAATCCGGCGATTACCAGCCACATAAAGCAGACCGTCACGTTCCATTCGACCAACAGTTTGCGAAACCGTAGGGCCAGAATGATCTAGACGCTCTACAATTCGCGCGCGCAGCGGCGGAACCCCGTCTTCTAGCATCTCGTAGACGGTTTTCAGATACATCTCGGTGGTATCAATCAGGTCACTCATAAATGCCCCTTACACTGTGTCGTTCGCGGGATGCGACTGCCCCGCTGCTACCTTTCACCAGGGTAACCCGATAAATGAGAATATATTACCCCGAGAGTATGGAACGTTGAATATTTAGGACAGATTCGCGGCGATTTATGCACCTGGAGTAACGTTTCTTTTATGGAAAACACAGTTCTCATTCCCACAGATTTGTTGCCCAAAAACCGGAAATTTGGTTCTGGCCCCAGCTCAATAAGAAAAACTTCCCTTGCGAAACTGGCAGACAGTGACTTGATGGGTACTTCTCACCGGCAAGCACCAGTTAAAAATCTGGTCGCTTCTTTGCGGCATTCTCTTGCGGAATTGTTCTCCCTTCCCGACGGCTACGAGGTAGTGCTCGGCAATGGCGGAGCCACTACTTTTTGGGCAGTGGCGGCGTCCTCTTTAATTAGGGAGCGCTCTGCCCACGCCGTGTTCGGTTCTTTTGGAGCCAAGTTTGCCCAGACCGTCAGCGGGGCGCCACATCTTAAAGACCCTGCGATTGAACTGGGGGGCATCTCGGCGAGGGCGCAGGGGCAAGAAACCGCGAGCGACATTGCGCTACTGCCCGGCGAGCAAGAGGGAATCGACGCCTATTGCTATCCGGCGCACGAGACTTCTACCGGCGCCCTCAGCCCGGTGCAGAGGGTCGCGGGAGGATTAAACCTGGTAGATGCAACTTCGATTGCGGGCGGGGTGCAGGTCGATATTTCCCAGACCGATGTCTACTATTTTTCGGGACAAAAATGTTTTGCGGCCGAGGGCGGGCTGTGGGTGGCGCTGGCCTCTCCGGCTGCTCAGGAACGGGCGCAGGAGATTAAAGAGGCTCCGGGGTCAGGGCGCTGGATTCCGCCGGTACTGGATTTTTCGGTGGCGCTGAAGAACTCGGTTAAGAACCAGACGTTAAACACTCCCTCTATCGGCAATCTGATTTTATGGGAAGACCAGGTGCAATGGATGCTGGCAGAGGGCGGTCTAGCGGCTATGGAGAAACGCACCCGCCAGTCCTCGGCGGTGCTTTATGAGTGGGCTGCTTCCCGACCCGAGGTTTGCCCCTTTATCTCGAATCCGCTTGAGCAGTCCCCGGTAGTGGTGACGATTGATTTTAAAGATATTGATGCGGATACGGTGATTGCGCAGCTGCGGGCTAACGGGATTGTGGATATTGACCCTTACCGCGCATTGGGTCAAAACCAAATCCGGGTGGCTTGTTTCCCCAATATCGAGGTTGCAGACACTCAGGCACTAACCGCTTGCCTAGATTATGTAATCGATCGCCTCTAGCCTTGGCGCATCCTCTAGGACTGCCATACCCCTCTAACCTTGCCGCACGCCTATGGTGCCTGCCGCGTAACTGCGCCCGTTAGGTAAATACTAGGTGTTTGTCCTGGGTGCGACACTGTGTCAGGTACATATTGGTGATGGTTTGTTAGGGAACTCCGGTACGCGCAGCCTCTGACTTGAAATAGTCAATGTTGGCGACATCGAGATTTATGGTTACCGGCTTGCGTATATGCTCCGCATAGGGGTTAGCCCGACTTTCGCTAAAATCGTATTCTTTCCTCATGACCTGCACTTTCAATAATAATTACAGCTGCTACCGGGCTAGTCCCTACTTCCCAAATAAAGCGTTTATAAAAGTATATCTGGGGGTAATACCCATTCGGGTATTACCCCCAGATAGTGCTAGGCAAATCTAGGAAATAATCAGTGCATGACTATGACAGCAGGGATTGGATGGGACCTAGGCAGAAGTAGATGATAAACAATACGGAAACCACCCACATTAGAGGGTGAATTCGCGCAATCCGCCCGGAAGCAATCTTTACCACCACATAGGTGATGAACCCGAAACCAATACCGACCGTAATCGAATAGGCAAACGGCATCATCATAATGGTCATAAACGCCGGAATAGCCACGTCGGCGCGCGTCCACTCGATGTCGCGCACATTCACCATCATCAAAAAGCCTACGAACACTAAAGCAGTAGAGGCCGCTTCCGAGGGAACCAGTTCTACCAGCGGGGCAATAAACATAGACACCGCGAACAGCAGACCGGTAACCACTGAAGCTAAACCGGTACGCGCGCCCTCGCCAACCCCGGAGGTAGATTCCACAAAGGAGGTGTTAGAGGAAACCCCGCCCAGACCACCGGCCATAGCGGAAAGCGAGTCAATCAGCAGGATTTCGCGGGTCTTGGGCGGATTCCCATCCTTGTCCAACAAATCCGCACCCGCTCCAACAGCCACCATAGTGCCCATAGTGTCAAAGAAGTCGGCCAGCATTAGCGAGAAAATCAAGAGCACTACCCCAACAGCGGTGGTATGGGGATTGGTGAAGGCTCCAAAGAAATCAATCGCCCCAATAGTGGAAAAATCAGGCAAAGAAATCGGGGAACCCTTCAACTCGGGAACATTGGACGCCCAACCAGACAGCGCCTTTTCATCAACCGTGCGCGAGCCTAAATGGGTTAAAGCCTGAACAATAAAGGCCAACACGGTCGCCCCGATAATTCCAATCAAAATCGCGCCTTGAACTTTGCGAATGTAAAGCACCACGATCACAATCAGACCAACACAGAAAACCAGCGCCGGCCAACCTAGAAGCGAGCCATTTACCCCCAGTTGCACCGGAGTTCCCCCGGGGCGAATAATCCCCGCATTGAGCAAACCAACAAACGCGATAAACAGCCCGATACCAACGCTAATCGCGGTTTTCAGCTGGGCAGGAACCGCCTTGAACACGGCTTCTCGAAAACCGGTCAGCACCAAAATGGTGATAGCCACGCCCTCCCAAAAGATAAGGCCCATCGCTTCTTGATAGCTGAGCCCTAAAGCCTCGGGGTTAGCCAAAGTAAAGGCAACCACCGCGTTCAAGCCCATACCGGAAGCAACCGCCAGCGGGAAGTTAGCTACTAACCCCATCAGCAGGGTCATTACACACGCCACCAGTGCAGTTCCGGCGGCAATCGAAGATTGACTAATATCTTTAGGAGCTGCCACTCCTAGGATTGCGGCATTAACCACCAGGATATATGCCATAGCGAAGAAGGTAACCACACCGCCACGGACTTCTCTCCCTATGGTCGAGCCACGCTCGGAGATTTTAAAGAAACGATTAAGGGAACTTGCCGGCTTTTGCGCCGTGTCTTGGGATGACAAGATAAGTGTCCAATCCGCCCAAAAGGGCATAGAAGTTACTTACTGCCCTATTATCGGCATATTCCCAGGTTTTTCCCAATCTTGCCCGCTATGCGCAACTTAGTTGCATCTCCCCACGCAACTACTCTAGCTCTTGAAAATTGAGCGCAAGGTTAAATATCGACCTGTTCCACATCCAGTTCATCCAGGCGCGCGGGAGTGGGCTGCCAAGGAGAAGTATCTATCTTCACATCGGTTTCCGAATGGGAGCCACAGGTGTGATCTACCGAGACTACTCGCCCATCATCAACCGACCATTCATTCGTACAAACCCCAAACATGGTGCGCATACTGCCCGCCAACTTAAGCATAAAACCACAGGTAGAACAGGTATTTTCTGGCATTTTCTTCCGGGTTATTCCCCGGCGGGCAGGTCCTTGCTCAGATTGATACCAACGTTTAGCTGCTTGCTTTCTGCCCACGGCTGACAATACCCGTGCCCGCCCTAACCCCAGCTCCTCTACCGTGCGCCTATCCAAGTCCTCAGCGCAGGTGTCCTGGTAGGACTGATCTAAACGTTCATCGTCAGGAATATACGGCAAGACGTCCTCGCGTTTAACATCTTGAGGACGCAGCCGCTCTGCCCACGGAACCCAGGGGCGAGCCAACAGCGCGTCCTCGCCCGGAAGTAAATCAATCTCACAAACCGTGGCTTTGCGTCCGCGCGGAACCCTGGCCAAAACCGCTACCCAATGCCAACCCCGATATCCGGGTTTCAAACATTCAAAACTGTGAGTAGCGAGCCGCTCACCCTCGCTAATTACCGCTAAATGTTTACCGATTTCTTCCGGTTTAGCAATCGGAGAAAGCCCCTGGAGGGCAATATCAATCGCACCAGCGAGAATAGAATCTACTTTTCCCGATTTCCGTCGATTAGTTTCACTCATATGCGTCTTTCTGATGTAAACGCTCCTAGGCATCAAAATCTTGTGCCACTGCCCGCAGCAGCTGCGCGATTTTTGCCCCGTTATCTGGGTAGCGTCCGTGACGTAAATGCCCAGAGGAAGCATCCAATAGTTTAATCAAATCTTCTACTACCGGCACCATGTCTTTCGGTTTGCGCCGCAGATTTTTTGCTACCGAGGGCGTGCGCTGTAATACCTGCACCGATAGGGCTTGCGGACCACGGCGTGAGTCAGCAACTGAAAACTCTACCCGCGTTCCCGCCGAGGGAGGTTTATCGCCGACCGGTAACACGCTGGCATGTAAAAACACTTGCGAACCGTCATCCGCAGTGATAAACCCGAACCCTTTATCGGCATCAAACCACTTAACTTTTCCGGTTGGCACTGATTTCTCCCTACTTTTTCTTAATCTAGGTGACATGAGGCAACATGTAACCCACTTCTTTGCATATGATAGTGCAAAGTGGGGATTTAATCTGCTCCGGTCTCGTCTCATAAGTTAGGGAGAAACTTAAATGAGAATAGTTAAAAAGGCTACTTTACTGGCAATAATGCTGATAACGGCGCTTTTTGCCAGTTTCGCTATTACCGGAAATGTGGCTTACGCGGAAGAACCACCAAAAATTTCTAACCATATTTATGACCCAGGAAACAAAATGGGTGCTAAGGCGGAGGAAGTTAAAGAGCGCCTAGCTTCCCTAGATCGTTCGGGACTGCACGTATATGTGGCATTCCCCTCTGAATATTCCAATGACACCGTTAGCAATTGGAACTTGATGGCTCTGCAAAAATCGGGAGCTCCTCAAGGTTCCTATATGCTCTCGGTGGTAGCGGATAACCCTAATCAGACCATGTATTTAGCTTCAGCCGATAATGCCGCAAAACTCTCCCAAGAGGACTTATCTGCTTTAGCTGCCGGAAAAATGGTTCCTCTACTTAACCAGCAAAAATATCCCGAGGCGGTATTGGCTTTCCTAGACGCCCTTTCCGATAAAGCTCCGGAAATGGGTCTGGGGTTATCGGTGACCCCTTGGGCAATGATTGCGTTCCTAATCGCCCTGATTGTGGTGATTGTGGTGCTTTCCCGGGTACTTAAAGCGCGCCGTCGCGCTAAAGACCATTTAGCAGCCAAAGAGAACCAGGAGGCAGGCGCGACTAAAGCTGAGGGCAAGCAGCAAGCAGACGGCAACCCCGCAGATACAGGTACGCCGGCTACCCCCGGCGTAGATTCGGCTGTTACCCCTAACGTAGCTACTGCTCTCGACGGAGAAGATACGGTGCTTGTTAATGCTGCTACCTCACAAGCAACTGACGAGGACGAGGACGAGGAGCCACGTAAACGACGCTTTGGGCGCAAACTAGGGCGCGGTAAGAAGAAAGATAAATCAAGGCGCAGTGAAACAAAACCGGAGTTAAGTCCCGCCTTGAGTAAAGCGGCTTTGCCGACATCTACCGGTGAAAACGTTTTAGCTTCTGGCAATGCGTTAAAGGACGAGCCGCCCTCCTCCTCCTCGCTATCAGTTACTTCTACCCAATCCCGCAAGGAGTCAAACGCTCCGGCTCCGCTTTCCGCTGCGCCCTCGACTAATGCGCAACCATTTAGCCCGGATTTTAAATCTGAAAACGGGAAAGTTCCTTCTTTAGCAGAGCTAGATCAGCTAGCTTTGGCGCGCTCGGCTGCCGCCCGCACCAATCAGGAAGCAAATATCACGGCACAACCCTCGCCGCAGATACCACCGGTCACTCCGCAAGCAGCACCGCCAGGATTCACCACCCTATCAGGTAGTAATGCCCCATCGGCACGACCAGGGGATAATCCGGTGCAAACGCAGCCGGGAAATAACGCCCAGTCGCTACAGGCATCTCTTAAAGCCCCGACCCTCTCCCCGTTACCGGCAGCTGCCAGCGGTTCTGCGTCCTTACCAACGGTTGCAGCCCCAGTGTCCACTCCAACGGCTCATAGCTCAGTCTTGAACCCGGGAACAACCACTTATCTTCCCCCCGAAGCCAATGATGACGACACCCAGGTTACTTCGGCAGCTCAGATTAAAGCCTATGGTCAAGAGCGTCGCGATGAAATTGCGAGGGCGAAGGCTCGCGCTCAGGCAGCTAGCCGTTTCCGCCAGGAACAAGAACAGCTCAAAGCTGCGGGGCGAACTGAACAGCCTACCTACCAGAGCCAAAATGCCCCTATTCCAGCCCCACAGGGGGCTGCCGGGATGGAATCGACCAGCTCCCTCCCCGCGCAGCAACCAGGCAAACCAGAAGTAGCGAAGCACCCCTTAAATGCGCAGCTTACGCCGGCAGCTACTCCTCATATTGAGAGCCACGTTCGGGCTGGGACGCCCAACCAGCAGCTTCAAACCGAAACTGCGCATCCTGGCAAAGACCAGACCCAATGGTCACCACAAGGTAGCCCCCAAGTGAAGCTCCCGGCGGTATCGCAAGCTGTTCCGCAAGTACCCGTTGCCGCAGCGGCTCAGGCAATTCCCCAACTTAGCCCGCAGCTAGCTATCCATAAGAGTCCCCAAATATCTACGCCGATATCCCGCCCGGCAGCTCCGCTTTCAAAACCCGCCCTAGCGCCGAAAACGTCCCGCCAAAACGAAACGGCTACCCGTCCTCAAGAGCACAAACCAGGGCTAGAAAACCATTTAACCCCCAACCAGCCATCGCAACCACCAGCCAAATCGGTTTCTCAGCAACCCGACTTCACCAAAGGATTGCGACAGGCTGATTCCTGGGTACGTAAAGGTGCCAGCAAGCTGGCGTTGGCTCAAGAGCGCTCCGGAAAGACCGTAACCCAACCATTCGCATTAGCGCTGGTAAATGCGCAAGACGCGGTACGAGCAGCTTTCGGCGAGTTCGCGACCGCCCAATTACAGTCCCGTCCTATAAATCAGCAAATCGTTTCCGCTAACCTGCCTGGTCCCTTGCGGAAACTACGCGATCAGATTACCCATTTCACGAATCTATATCACCAGCAAACCCCGGTGTCACAGATTACTCAATCCTTTGAACGTGAAATTGTAAACTGCCGCGAAGAGCTGGTTAAATGCCGATTAATTGTTGAACGTATTCAAAATCAAGACCCGCAGAAAGCCGCCCGCATCGGAGAAGACGTCATGGGGGCGCACAAGTTACTTTCTCGCGCACAAAACCTGATTGAAGATGCAACCGCTATGGACAAGATGGGGCAGGAAAACGAAGTATTAAAAGCTACTGTGCGTACCGAGAATCTTCTGTTGCAGGCACGCAAGATTGTTCGCCAGGCAAGCGCAGAAGAAGCAGCTTTACAGGCAGCAGAAAAAGTCAAAACTGCTTTAACTTTTGAAGAAAAAGTTGCCCCGCTCAGCGAACAGATAGCGATTTTAATGGCAGCTGTCGATGACTATATCGGGGTGCACACCACCCATGTTGGGGTGGCAGCGCGCACCATGCTAGACCTAGCAAATCGTACGCTAATGCGTCTTGACCAGCCCGGTAGCCATGACACCCAAGAAGCACTCCGCTTGCTGCAACGCGCTAAACAACAAACTGAACAGGCGCAGCGTCTAGCCGAAAATGATGTAGCAAAACAGCGCCTAGGCAGCTAGAACCAGCGAAAAACCCAATACGCTCCCTAGCTAACTAGGGGGCGAGGGCGCTGGGGCTCTTAGTTACCCATGTTCGCTAGTTTGTTTGGTGGCGGGTAGCTAACTGGCATCCCGCTTTTTAGCTTTATCGTATTCCTGCAGCGAACAGACCCCATAGGAGCGATTTCGGGTAGCTTCAATTGCCTGTACCGCCGCTTGGAACTGGGAAATCGTGGTGATAATTGGTTTATCTGCCGAGGTAGTGGCGGTACGAATTTCGTAACCATCCGCCCTCGCCCCAGAGGTTCCCGGAGTGTTAATCACCATGTCGATTAGCCCGGCGCGAATCATGTCCACAACCGTTTGTTCCCCGCCCGGACCTATCCCCTGACTGGCCTTACGTACCTCGGTAAGGGGGATTCCGTAACGGCGCAGCAAAGCTGCCGTACCGGAAGTAGCCATAATCGAAAATCCCAGGTCAAACAGGCGGGAGACCGGCAAAGCTAAAGATCGTTTATCCTGGTCAGAGACGGATACGAAAACGGTTCCGGAGGTGGGAAGATTCCCGTAGGCCGCGGTTTGGCTCTTGGCAAAGGCAGTGGGGAAATCCCGATCATAACCCATGACTTCCCCGGTAGAGCGCATTTCAGGGCCGAGGACGGTATCGACTATCCGCCCGTCCTTATCCCGGAAACGTTTAAACGGAAGTACCGCTTCTTTCACCGCAATCGGGCGACCGGGGGTAGCAAAATCGGAATCATCGGCAGGCAGATAGCCGCGCTGTTTCAGCTGTGCAATAGAAGAACCCATCATCACCAAGGCAGCTGCCCTAGCTAAAGGAACTCCGGTAGCTTTCGCTACAAAAGGCACGGTGCGGGAAGCGCGCGGGTTAGCTTCAATCACATACAACACCCCGCTGACCAGGGCGTACTGGATATTGATCAGACCGCGCACCCCTACCCCAGCCGCGATTTTCTCGGTCGAGGTGCGAATATGGGAAATAATCGCGTCCGACAGGGTAATCGGGGGCAACACGCAAGAAGAATCACCCGAGTGAATTCCAGCCTCCTCGATATGCTCCATTACTCCGCCCAGGAATAGCTCTTGACCATCATAAAGAGCATCCACGTCAATCTCGACCGCGTCATCTAAGAACCGATCGATCAGCAGCGGTCCGGTCATTACCGTAGGATCAGACAGATTGTAACGATGCAGGTAGGAGTCGAGTTCTTCCCGTGAATACAGGATCTCCATTCCTCGTCCTCCCAATACAAAGGACGGACGCACCAAAACCGGGTAGCCAACCTTTTCAGCCTGTTCAAAGGCTTGTTGCGGGGTAGTAGCAGTGCCATGGGCAGGAGCAGGCAGCCCCGCCTCATCAAGGACGCGCCCGAAAAGTTCACGGTCTTCTGCGGCATCAATCGCACTCGGCGGAGTACCCACAATCGGCACCCCGGCCGCCTGTAGACGAGACGCTAGTGAAAGCGGGGTTTGTCCCCCAAGCTGCACAATCATCCCCGCTACCGGCCCGGCTGAGCATTCTGCCTCGTAAACTTCCATCACGTGCTCAAAAGTGAGTGGCTCGAAATAGAGGCGGGAAGAAATATCATAGTCCGTAGACACCGTTTCCGGGTTGCAGTTCACCATCACCGTGTCATAGTCAGCTTGCAGTTCCTGAGTGGCGTGCACACAGGAATAATCGAACTCAATCCCTTGCCCAATCCGGTTCGGTCCAGAACCTAAAATAATCACCGCTGGGCGCTGACGCGGTTTAACTTCGCTGGTCAAATCATAGCTGGAATAGTAGTAGGGGGTTTGGGCAGGAAACTCGCCCGCGCAGGTATCTACCGTTTTATAGACCGGGCGAATCCCAAACGCTTTACGTACCTCCCGTACTAACTGGTCAGATACACTGCGAATCTGCCCAATCTGCAAGTCAGAGAACCCGTGGCGTTTGACCTCTGTAAGCAGCTGCGGGGTGAGCGCTTCGGCGCTGTGAAGTTGCTGCGCGACCTCGTCCAGTAAGAACAGTTGATCTAAGAACCAGCGGTCAATCCGGGTAGCTTCATAGAGTTCCTCTAGGCTCGCCCCTGCCCTAATCGCGTCCATCACTTGAATCAGGCGCTGCTCTGTAGGTGTCTTGACCTGCTCTAATAGCTCCTCTTTAGAGGCTGAAAGCGGCAAATCCCAACGGAAATAAGTACCCGCTTTATCAATCGAAATCATCGCTTTTTGCAGGGCTTCAGTAAAGTTGCGTCCCAACGCCATCGCTTCACCTACCGACTTCATAGCGGTAGTTAGGGTGGGGTCAGCGGCCGGGAATTTTTCAAACGCAAAACGTGGCACTTTGACCACCACATAGTCCAAAGTGGGCTCGAAAGAAGCCGGAGTCGAGCCGGTAATATCGTTGGGAATCTCGTCCAGGGTGTAGCCGAGCGCCAATTTTGCGGCCAGCTTCGCAATCGGGAAACCGGTAGCTTTCGCGGCCAGGGCAGAAGCGCGAGACACTCGGGGGTTCATCTCGATAACTACTACCCGACCAGTATCCGGGTGAACCGCGAACTGGATATTACACCCGCCGGTATCTACCCCGACTTCCCGGATAACGTTAATCCCGATATCGCGCAGATTCTGCAGCTCCCGGTCAGTTAGCGTAAGCGCGGGAGCCACCGTAATGGAATCGCCGGTATGTACCCCTACCGGATCCACATTTTCGATAGAGCAGACCACGACCACGTTATCGGCTTTGTCGCGCATCAGCTCTAATTCGTATTCTTTCCAGCCCAGAATCGATTCTTCCAGGAGAACCTCGGAGGTAATGGAATCAGCCATTCCTCCCCCGGCGATGCGAATCAGATCCTGCTCGTTATAGGCAATACCGGAACCCATACCACCCATCGTGAATGAAGGACGCACCACCAGGGGATATCCCAGCTGTTCGGCAGCTGCCCGGCAGTCAGCCAGATTGTGAGCAATAAAAGAACGAGCCACTTCCGCACCGCAGCGGTGAACAACCTGCTTAAACTCTTCGCGATCTTCACCGGCGTTGATTGCCTTAGCGCTGGCACCAATCAGCTCCACCTGGTATTTTTCCAGGGTGCCATCTTGGGACAGGGCAATCGCAGTGTTTAGTGCGGTTTGTCCCCCCAAAGTAGGCAGCAAAGCGTCCGGGCGTTCCTTTTCAATAATCGACGCCACCACCTGCGGGGTTATCGGCTCAATATAGGTAGCGTCCGCCATTTGCGCATCGGTCATAATGGTTGCCGGGTTGGAATTAACCAAAATGACCCGCAACCCTTCCGCTTTAAGCACGCGGCAAGCTTGGCTGCCGGAATAGTCGAACTCGCAGGCCTGACCGATTTGAATCGGCCCGGAACCAATAACTAGGACAGATTTAAGATCAGTTCTGCGTGGCATATTTTTCCTTCGCTTCCTGCATCATGGTTAGGAACTTATCAAAGAGATATTGGGCATCGTGGGGGCCGGCCGCTGCCTCCGGATGGTACTGTACGCTGAAAGCCGGCAAGTCGAGGGCGCGCAACCCCTCTACTACCCCATCATTTAGCGCCAGGTGAGATACTTCTACCCGCCCATAGCGTCCGCCATCAAAAGGTGCCACCGAAGGATGTTCAGCCGGGGCATCTACCGCAAAACCGTGGTTATGGGCGGTTATCTGCACTTTCCCACTTTCGCGATCTACCACCGGCTGATTTACGCCGCGGTGACCATAGGCGAGCTTGTAAGTTCCATACCCCAAGGCGCGCCCCAGGATTTGGTTCCCGAAACAGATCCCGAAGAAGGGAAGCCTGGCATCCAGCACCGCCCTCGCTAAGGCTACTTCGTGGTCTGCTGAGGCCGGGTCACCCGGGCCGTTAGAGAAAAACACCCCATCGGGATTCACCGACATAATGTCGGCAAAGTTAGAGTGCTGCGGAAACACATGAACCTGGATTCCGCGCAACGCCATCTGCTCGGGAGTGCGCGCCTTAATCCCCAAATCTAGGGCTGCCACCACCGCTAAAGGTTCTTTACCTACATATTCACCGGCGGGCTCCACTACATATTTTTCCGGGGTGCTCACATCGGCAGCCAACGCCGCTCCGATCATCACCGGCTGGTCTCGCACAACCGACACCAACAGGTCGCGGGTAGCCTGGTCAAGATAGGCAGCCCCCGCCGGGAGAGCATCACCAGAAAAGATTCCGCCCCGCATGGCGCCGGCTTCACGCAAATGCAGGGTGAGGGCGCGGGTATCTACCTCGCAAATACCCACCACGTCCTGGGCTTTTAACAGGTTTTCCAGGTCGCCGGTAGCGCGCCAATTGGAGGCCCGTCGGGCGGCATCTCGCACCACGTATCCGGCTACCCAGACCTGGCTTGACTCTGGATCAACCTCATTTACGCCGGTGTTACCGATATGAGGCGCGGTTTGGACAACTATTTGTCGGTGATAGGACGGGTCGGTCAAGGTTTCCTGGTATCCGGTCATGCCGGTCGCGAATACCACTTCCCCCAGGGCGCGTCCCCGCTTGCCCCAGGCTTTGCCTTTCGCGATAAAGCCGTCCTCCAGCACGATTAAGGCCAAATCCGAGGAGTTCTGCTGCATACGATTACTCCTTTTCTACGCTTGAGCCTTGCGGGCGAGGGCGTATAGAAAAATTGCTCGCACCAAGCGGGCGCGAGCAAATGGTTAAGAGTTTCACTGCCCCTAATAATAGCGTAACCATCCGCCCAGAAGTGATTTTTGTCCACTGCCTGGTAGCTGCGGCAAAACCGTTTCTATTGGGAGGGTAATTCTGTCGCCGGAGGGCGATTCGGTTCCTGGAGGGTACTTTCGTCAGGCAAGAGGAGAAAAAGCGGGTAATAGCGCCCTCCCCGGACAAAATCACCCTCCAGCGCGGTAAAAAAGACCCGGTTCTAGCGACTCCAACACGACTCGGGAGGGTGGTTTCGTCGCGGGAGGGTGGTTCGGTCAAATAATCGGCAGAAAAGCCAGCAAAACCACCCTCGTTAGACAAAATCACCCTCCACGGAGGGCGATTTCGTCAGGTATCAGGAAGAAACGCGAGCAAAAGCACCCTCCATAGACAATAACGCCCTCCACAAACAGAAACACCCTCCACAGACAAGAAAAATACGAATTATCCACCCAAAAACACCAACCCCGGAGGGCGATTCGGTTGCCGGAGAGTGGTTCTGTCCCTTAAATACGTGGTGCCGGGAAAGTGATTAGGTTACGGGAGGGTAACTCGATTCTGAGAGGGCAGGTTTGTCACCTGAGGGTATTCATGTCGCGGGAGGGTGGTTTTGTCCCTTAAATACGTAGTGCCAGGAAAGTGATTAGGTTACGGGAGGGCGATCTTGTTTCCGGTAGTAAGTTTCGGTAACAAAAAGGGGCTAATGCCGAGCTAATGCCCTTTTGGGTATTAACCCGGCATTAACCCACGAAAAGCGCAAGAAAAAGGGTAGCCCTGGCGGAAAATCCGCCAGGGCTACCCTTGAATCTTTAGGTAACTAGCTAAACAGCAGAGTTACTTCATCTTGGTGCCGACCGAGCCGAGGCGTTCACAAGCCTCAACTACGCGCGCCGCCATACCAGCTTCGGCAGCTTTGCCCCAAGAACGCGGGTCGTACTGCTTCTTGTTGCCGACCTCGCCATCAATCTTCAGCACACCGTCATAGTTCTTTAGCATCCAGTCAGCTACCGGACGGGTGAAGGCGTACTGGGTATCGGTGTCTACGTTCATCTTGATAACACCGTTGCGAACCGCAGTAGCAATCTCCTCGGCAGTAGAGCCAGAACCACCATGCATTACCAGGTCGAACGGCATTTCTTTACCGACTTTAGCTCCGACCTCTTTCTGGATGTCGCCTAGGATTTCTGGGCGCAGTTTAACGTGACCGGGCTTGTAAACACCGTGTACGTTCCCGAAGGTCAAAGCGGTAATGTAACGACCCTTCTCGCCCAAACCTAGAGCTTCAACAGTCTTTAGACCATCTTCAGCAGTGGTGTACAGCTTTTCGTTGATTTCCCCAACAACGCCGTCTTCTTCGCCACCGACAACCCCGATTTCAACCTCTAGGATGGTGTTGGCTTTAACGGACAGCTCTAGCATTTCCTTGGCGATTTCCAGGTTCTCTTCTAGCGGTACAGCCGAGCCATCCCACATATGAGACTGGAAGAAAGGCAGACGCCCAGCCTTTACTTCTTCAGCTTCCAGTTCCATTAGCGGGCGAATCCAACCATCAATTTTCTCTTTCGAGCAGTGGTCAGTATGCAGTGCCACGGTAACGTTGTAGCCCTTGGCGATTTCACGAGCATAAGCGGCCATAGCCAGGGAACCAGCTACTCGGTCATTCACAGTGGAGCCCGACCAGAAATCCGCACCACCGGAGGAAACCTGGATGATGCCGTCAGATTCAGCTTCGGCAAAACCGCGAATCGCGGCGGTCAGCGTTTGGGAAGAAGTCACGTTAATCGCGGGATAGGCGAATTTGCCTTCCTTAGCGCGGTTAAGCATTTCGTTATAAACATCAGGGGTTGCGATTGGCACTGTGGCCCTCCTTTTCTAAAGTTCTTACGGGTCTCATTCTCTCACAAGGTCAGGCTTAGTGCAGGGTCTTGTGTCCCACGGTTTTGTTATGTTGAATCACCCACGCCCACATGGCAACGGCGGCAGCTGCTCCTACATTGATAGACCGGGTAGATCCATATTGGGTAATCTCGTAAACTGCGGCACATTCCGCAATCATTTCTGGACTCAAACCGTTCGCCTCAGAGCCAAAGACCAGGCAACAGCGCTGCGGTAACTGCGCGCCCTCTAGGGGCTGAGAACACTCAACATTGTCAATCCCAATCAAGGTAATCCCGCTCTGCCGCGCCCAATGCGCAAAAGAGGACGCGTCCGGGAAATGGTCTACATGCTGGTAGCGATCGGTTACCATTGCACCGCGTTTATTCCAGCGGTGTACCCCCACAATATGTACCGAGTTAGCACCGAAAGCGTTAGCAGACCGCACAATGGATCCGATATTGAAATCATGGTCGAGGTTTTCGATAGCCACCTGGAACGGGAAACGTTCACTGTCTAGGAAATCGCGAATAGCATCCCGCCGCCAATAGCGGAAACGATCTTCCACATTCCGGCGGTCGCCTCCCGCCAGCAAATCCGGATCCCAATGCTCGCCCTCTGGCCAGTGTTCCGGCCCTCCCGGCCAAGGTCCAACTCCGTTAGCCATACCCTAGACCCGGAAACGGTCACGCTGGAGGTAACCGGTGAAATGGCACACCAGGGAGCGGGGAGCTTTCCAGGTTAGGAAGCTCATCAGCTTAAAGATTAGGGAAGGCACCGAGATGACCTTGCCACGCGCCAAGTCATTCAAGGCCTGTTCCACCACGTAGTCCGGGGTTAGCCGGGCAATAGTGGGCACGTCCTCGATTTTGGTAGTGATTTTACTGAAGAAGCCGGTATCGGTAGTGCCGGGCTTCAGCGCCATTACCTGTACTTCACTGCCACGCAGTTCCTCGGCGAGGGCGCAACTAAAGATTTCCACCCAGGTCTTATGGGCAGCGTAGGTTCCCATCGCAGTACCGGAAGCTACCGAGGACACATTCAAAATTGCGCCCCGTCCACGCTTGCGCATCCGAGAGGCCGCGGTTTGTGACAGCAGCATTACCGCCCTCACCATCACGTTTAGCCCCCGCACCTGTTGGGAGGCGGACCCGTCCACAAAATCTTCTGCCAGGGCGAAACCAGCGTTATTAACCAGCAGCGAAATCGGGCGTTCAGAGGCAGCCAAGCGGCGCGCAACCGCTTTAAGCCCCGGTTGGGTAGCCAAGTCTGCGGGTAGAACCTCGCAGGTAACCCCATAGTAATTCTCGATGCGTTGCGCCTCGGTCACCAAAACATTTTCCCGGCGGGCAACCATCACCACATTGTGTCCGCGCCCTGCGAGCTGGTTACAAAACTCTAGCCCTAGCCCACTGGAAGCCCCAGTTACTAAAACCCATGACATCTTTAATCCCCCTCGATTCCTAAATCTGCCAAATCCAGCGCCGCCAGATATTTCCAGCCAGCCTGATTAACCTTTTGCTTCGCTACATCACCGCGGTCTACCACTACCGCCACGCAGAGTACTTTAGCACCTGCTTTTTCTGCCGCCTGAGCTGCTTGAATAGGAGAGCCGCCGGTAGTGGAAGTATCTTCCACGATTACCACCTGTTTGCCCGCAATATCTGGGCCTTCAATCTGGCGTCCCATTCCGTGATCTTTAGCTTCTTTACGAACCACAAACGCATCAATATCGAGTCCGCGCGAAGCCGCCGCTTGCATAATCGCGAAGGCCACCGGATCGGCTCCCATGGTCAGCCCGCCGACTGCGTCAATATCCTCTGGCAGAAAGCCGGCTTCTTCTAGCAGGTCAAGTAATACATGCCCGATCAGCACTGAAGCCTCATGATGCAGAGTTGAACGCCGCAAATCAATATAGAATGAGGATTTTTTGCCACTGGCCAGCGTGAAATCGCCGTATTTAACAGATAGCTCTTTGATTAAGGAAACCAAACGAGCCTTTTGAGAATCATTAGCGGTCATGACATTCAGTTTATCGGTTTTGTAACCGATATGGTTAGCACATGAGGATTGCAACTTGGAACGTTAATTCCATTCGCGCCCGATATGAGCGGGTAAGCGCATTTTTAGAGCGGGAAAACATTGATGTTTTGGCGATACAAGAAACCAAATGTCGCCCCGAACAGTTCCCTTATGAACCTTTTTCCGCTGCCGGATACGAGGTCGCGGCGCATGGAGCGAACCAATGGAATGGGGTGGCGATTATTTCTCGGGTGGGTCTTAAGGACGTGCAGCGGGATTTCTCTGGGCAACCCGCCTACGGCAATCCGGGGAAGGAACCGGTAGTGGAGCCGCGCGCAATCAGCGCAAAATGTGGCGGGGTGCAGGTCTTTTCCCTCTATGTTCCCAATGGGCGGGAGCTTTCTCACCCTCACTACCGCTATAAGCTCTCCTGGCTAGAGCGGCTCCGCGAATATACGTCCTCGCTGTTAGAGGTGGATTCCCAGGCACAAATAGCACTGATGGGTGACTGGAATATCGCCCCCTTTGACCAGGATGTGTGGGATATGGAGGTGTTTGCAGACTCCACTCACGTGTCTAGGCCGGAACGGGAAGCATTTTTCGCTTTCGCAGATGCCGGTTTCACCGAAGTTACCCGCGACCTGTTTGATCAGTACACTTATTGGGACTATAAACAGCTGCGTTTCCCGCGAAATGAGGGAATGCGGATTGATTTTGCCTACTGCTCCTCTGCCCTGGCAAAACGGGTCACGGGGGCGCAGTCTTTGCGCGAGGAACGTAAAGGCAAAGGGGCATCTGACCACGTACCGGTGATTTTAGAGGTGGCTCCCAAGATCCATTAAGCGGTTTGGGCTACTTCCCGCAGGGCACGGTTTAGCTTCGGCCATAGCTGCTTGTGGAGGGCGCCGAAAGGCTCTTGCCCTAAAAAGACTGCTCCCAGACGCGAGGTAGGGTCAATCCATAGGAAGGATCCGGATTGCCCAAAATGACCGTAAGTATCCTCGCTGGAGCCAGGCAGCGTCCAGTGTGGGTCTTTGGCGCCGCGGATTTCACAGCCCAATCCCCAGGCATTGTCGCGGTGAAAGCCATAGCCAGGCACTACCCCAGGTAGCTGCATCCCATCACTGCGCGACCAGGCAGCAAACAGCTTTGGGGAGAGGAAACGCGGGCAGGCGGCCTCGATAGCAAATGCCAAGAGTTCCCGGAGGTTCCCGTGCATTCCCCAGGCGGGCGATTCGGACAGTTGGCGTTCTATTCCCAGGGGTGAAAGCACCATTTCTTGAGCCCAAGTAGTGAAAGGAATCCCGGAACGCTGACTGAGTAGTTCACCAAGAATCTCATATCCAGAATTGGAATACACCCGGCGCCTACCGGTCGCGCGGGTAAACTCCCGTTTTTCATGACCCAGGCCGCTGCGGTGCGCGAGCAGGTCAGCAACACTTACCGGGCGGGACTCGCTTACTCCTGTTAGCTGTGGCAGAGGCTCGCTCAAGTCGAGGACACCGTTTTCTACTGCCCCCAAAATAGTGCGGGAAGTTACCAGCTTGGTGACCGACATCCAAGGATAGACTTTATCCTGGTCGCCCCAGCTTCCAAGCAGCTGACAGCTCCCTGGCAAAGTTGCAGATTTAAAGGAAAAAAGCGCGCAGGAAACCGGAAAAGGAAATTGCGCTAGGACTGCGGCTACGGGGTCAAAAGCCATAGCGGCATTATCCTTAGAAAGGACGAGCAGCCATAACTGCGGTAAGTGCCGCCACCGCTTCACGCGGCACGACGCCAACATCCGCCAAAGTGTTGTATTCCTCGGTTTCGAGAACGCTGTTGATAACCAAACGCCCCAGCAAGTCGATACTGAGAGCCTGGTTTTCCTGCGCGTATTCGAGGTCGTTCGCGTTTAGAATGCCGGAACGAACAATCTTGTCCAAGATTTCTTCCGGTACATCCGACAGACCGTATTTCTCCATTTCCTGGGAGGAAAGACTGATGTAGCCCTTTTCCAACAGGTCTTCCAAAGTAAAACCAGCAGCCTGTTCGATAGCGGCCATTGCGGAGGGGGTGGCAAAACCGCTGGACATGATGGCGCGCAGTGCCTTGGGGTTGGACAAGTCTACCTGGTTAATAATCAAGTTAGTGAGGGAGGCGACTACGTCTACCCCGTCACGGTTATAGAGCCACTGAATATGCAGCCCGTACCATTCGGCTAACAGGGAATGACCAAGTGATTTAGGATCTGCATCCTGGTTGATAAGCTCATCTTCTTGTAGCTGAGTAAAAGCAGAGGTAAGTACCTTTTGTAGCCCTTCAAATCGGGCTGCGAAGTGATCATGTGCCGGGTGAACTTCGTTTGAGGCTTCCACCGAGAGCATACATTCCATTTCCACGATTGTGGGATTGGAGCTGAGCTCGGTAGATAGCTGGGTGAAGGCGTTAAACACTTCAAACGGCTGCATATGCCGCATTGCTTGAATATCGAAATGGGAGCGATCTTCATAGCGTTCAATAACCGCCATGAGTAGGGCTTCTTTGGAGGGAAAATGGTAGATAACCCCAGGGTGAGAAATGCCGACCCGCCGAGCCACGTCGCGCATAGATAAACCGTGGTAGCCGGCTTCCGCAATCATATCTACGGTTGCGTCAAGTATGGCTTCACGGCGAGCCACGCCACCGGCGTACGACCCGCGTTCCCCGCTCTTATGTGCTGGTTTGGGCACCTGGGCATCCCCTCCCTTCACTTCACCTAGTACTTATGTCCTATCCATCGCTTACATAAGAATACCTAAGCTTTAACCAGGATACAGTCTTTCCCCGAAAAATACATAACGAATTAACAATTTTTTTAATTTTTACTTCTGTGTACAATAACTTACCCCCCCCCGAAAATCTGTTCAACCTGGATAAGATAAACAAATAACCACCATATTTAAACATTTGTTTTACTGACCCCAGATTAGACATCGAGACATAACCCTCAAGATTTCCACACGGACTGTCATCAAATTATTTGAAGATTAAAACGAGCTGAGTTGGGGATAACCGATTCCGGAACTTTCACCGTAAGCTCGGAGCCATCTTCCCACTTGCCCGCCAACAGTCCTTGCGCCAATTGGTCGCCAATCTCACTTTGAATCAGGCGACGCAGCGGACGGGCCCCAAATGCCGGGTCATACCCGCGGTTAGCTAACCACTGCTTCGCTTGCTCACTCACATTCAGTTTCAAACGGCGCGAAGCCAGACGCTCCATCAGCTGTCCCAACTGCAAATCCACGATTTTAGCGAGTTGAGCCCGGCTGAGCGGCTTAAAAATCAAAACCTCATCTAAACGGTTCAGGAACTCGGGACGGAAATGATTCTTCACCGCTTCTTTAACCAGCCGCTCTTTCTCTGCTTCTGCCAGGTCTTTCTCAGTCAAATACTGCGAACCCAAGTTAGAGGTGAGCACCAAAATTGTGTTGCGAAAATCCACCACTCGCCCTTGACCATCCGTAAGGCGACCATCATCTAAGACCTGCAGCAACACATGGAAGATTTCCGGGTGCGCTTTTTCTACTTCGTCAAGCAAAATTACGCAGTAGGAACGCCGGCGCACTGCCTCGGTGAGCTGCCCGCCCTCTTCATAACCCACATATCCAGGAGGCGCCCCGATTAGGCGTGATACCGAGTGTTTTTCTCCGTATTCGCTCATATCGATGCGCACCATCGCGGTGGGATCATCAAAGAGGAAAGCCGCTAAGGACTTGGCAAGCTCGGTCTTCCCCACCCCGGTTGGTCCTAGGAACAGGAAAGATCCCGTCGGACGATTAGGGTCGGAGATTCCTGCCCGCGAGCGCCGCACCGCATCAGCAACCGCCTGTACTGCCGGTTCTTGCCCGATTAGTCGTTTACCAATCTCGGTTTCCATATGCAGCAGTTTTTCAGTTTCGGTTTGCAGCATTTTCCCGGTAGGGATCCCGGTCCAGGACTCCACCACTTCGGCAACCTCGGTGGGCCCAACTTTTTCCACCACCATGGCTTGGGAGTCATCGCTTTCCTGCTCCTGCTTTTCGGCAGCGGCAATCGCGGCTTGGATTTGCGGGATTTCTCCGTTTTGTAGCCGACCAGCCTTTTCCCAGTCGCCACTGCGCATTGCCCGCTCTAGCTGGGTGTTTAGCTTATCTAGTTGGGCACGCAGATCCCCCACTTTATTGCGGGAGGCTTTTTCAGATTCCCAGCGCACATTGAGTTCATCCAATACTTGTTGTTCCTTGGTGATTTCCGCGCGCAAGTCTGCTAGCCGGGCCCGACTCTGCTCATCTAGACCTTCACCCTCGGAATCTGCCAGATAGGCTGCTTCCATTTTTAACCGGTCTACCGGGCGACTTTTTTAGTCTACCTCCACCGGACGGGAATCTAGCTCCATTCGCAGCCGGGAGGCGGCCTCGTCAATCAGGTCAATGGCTTTATCTGGCAGGTTACGTTCGGTGATATAACGGTCGGACAGTTTTGCCGCCGCCACCAGCGCTCCATCGGTAATCGTAACCTTATGATGAGCTTCATATTTGGGGGCAATCCCGCGCAAAATCGCTACCGTATCTTCTACGCTAGGCTCGGCTACGAACACCTGTTGGAAGCGACGCTCCAGCGCCGGATCTTTCTCGATATTTTGTCGATACTCGTCCAAGGTGGTGGCTCCCACCATTCGCAGTTCGCCGCGCGCGAGCATGGGTTTAATCATGTTGCCGGCGTCCATCGCACCCTCGGAGCCACCCCCAGCCCCTACTACCGTATGCAGTTCGTCAATAAAGGTAACGACTTGACCATCGGCATTTTTGATTTCTTCGAGGACGGCTTTCAGGCGTTCTTCAAACTCGCCGCGGTATTTGGCACCGGCAACCATTGCTCCTATGTCTAGGCTAATCAGTTTCTTGTTTTGTAAGGATTGGGGAACGTCTCCGGCTACAATCCGTTGCGCTAGTCCCTCTACTACTGCGGTTTTGCCTACCCCTGCTTCTCCGATTAACACCGGGTTGTTTTTGGTGCGCCGCGAGAGCACTTGGATTACGCGGCGAATTTCTTTATCGCGTCCAATTACCGGGTCCAGTTTTCCGCTACGGGCTACTTCCGTCAGGTCACGTCCATATTTTTTTAAGGCTTGGAAGGAGGCTTCCGGGTCTTGCGACGTGACCGGCTCTTTGCGAAGTTCTTTGAGTTTGGCACGCAACGCCTTCACGCTGGCTCCGGCAGCATTTAGCAGCCGGCTAGTCCCAGTTTCCCCCTCGGATTCATCGGCGAGGGCGATTAGCAGGTGTTCCGTGGATACGTATTCATCACTGAGCTCACGCGCCAGTTCGCTGGCTTTCTTGATAACGCGGCGCATTGCCATCGAGGTTTGCACTTCCCCCACCGAGCTACCACTTACGCTGGGCAGTTTTCCCAGCATTTGATGGAGGGGCGCGTTAATCTGCTGAGTGCGATTTGGCACGACTGCATCCAGAAGCGCAAAGGCTATCGAGTCGGTTTGCCCCTGCAGGGCATTCAACAGATGTTCTGGCTCTACCTGGGGATTGTTATTTACCTGCGCGGTTTGTACCGCATCCCCTAAGGCAGCTTGTGATTTAACAGTAAGTTTGGTTTCCATTTTTTCCTCCCATGTTCCCATCCGGGTGGGATGGGGTGTTGCTATTTAGTCCAACACCCTGAAAGTTGAGTTTATTCCACTCAACTTGCCTATTAAGTCACGCTCACCTCTCAAAGCGCTATTCGCCCTCCCCGCTTTCTAAAACATCAAGCCCAGGCAAAAGCGCAGAAATCAACCCAGAAAAGAGATAGCAATAGAGGATTTAAGACTTAAAACCTAGCGTGAACCCTCACGTCAGCTAAAAAAGATAGATGAATCCTAATATTTAAGAACCCTAGCGATAATAAGAGGCGGTAATCAAGGCTTGGCGATTATCCCGCCCCCGTTTAACCGTCCAAACAATCCCCCAAATCATCAGCCCCAAACCGGCAAGCCCGATAAGAGTAGGAATCCCAAAAACCCACCCTAGGAAACCAAAAGAAAGATTAGGAATCAAACCGATAGACTCGATTTGAGTATTGGACGAAGAAGTGCAATCAACCTTAAGTTTGCCCGAACCACTAATCGCATAGGAATACACGGCAGACCCATTTTTGTCCTCTTGCAAGGATTCAGCCAACGCAACCCCAAACGAATCACCACTTTCAGGCTCTATAACCTCGCCATTAAAAGTAGCTTCACATTTAACATCTTTGGGGTTACTAGCTTCGACTATCAGTGCAGTATGTCCCGAAAACTCGTCTACCCGCTCGATACTGTTTTTACCCTCAAGCATGTCAAAATCAGAGACTGTATCGGTAGCCCACCCAATTATCAGACCAAAAAACGCGAGCGGAGCCGCAACTAGCATCATTACTATCCCAACAACCAGTACCGTAATCGGTACGGCGCGAGATTTCACCGGGCGAGGCGGATAGGAGGAACCACCCCCTAATCCGGAAAAACTGCCTGCCGCCATATTTCCCGGTCCCGGCGTAACTGGCATTCCCGCTGGTGAATTAGTATTCCAAGAGTAATCGCTGTCTGGATACCTGGGGGGAATCGGTAAAGGAGCACCGCCATTACCTGCTGGCTGCGAAGGAGTAGCGCCACCTGCTGGGAAAGCTGTAGGCAAGGGCGCAGCGCCATTGCCGTTTGGAACACTAAAACTAGCTTCATTTACAGGATTTTGCGAGGGCGATACAGTATTTGATACCGAGGGCGCATGGTCATTCTTGCCCACCTGCGCGGGATTTCCCGAATATAACTGACCATCAAGCACCCACTGCTCCTGATCACTAGAGTTAGCGCCAAATTGATTCGGGGTTTGTCCCATTGTTCCTCCTATAAAAAGATTTATCCCCATTGTAAAGGCTAATAACGCTTTCCACCCCAAAGAACTATTTGCCCAGGTAAATAGGGCACAAGTTCCTGACCAACTGGAGCGCGAGAAGTCGGAAATTTAGTTAAAGGGGATACTTCCCCATTGGGACCGGCTGAAAATACTCGTCCTCGTCCTCGTTCATAAATAGCTAGCCGTTGCCGCAGTTGCTGATTTTCTGCTGCCAAGCGAGAAAGGGCGCGCTGCAGCTTGAGGACCTGTTTAATCCCCGCCAGGTTCATTCCCTCTTCCTGAGACAGGCGCTGCACTTCCCGCAGCTCCGCAATATCTTGCGCGCTGTAGCGACGCCCCCTGCCCTTGGTACGCTTTGGGATAACCAACCCAATCCGGTCATATTGCCTCAGCGTTTGAGGATGCATACCGGCAAGCTCGGCAGCCACCGAAATCACATAGAGAGTTTCTATACCGCCAGACATTAGCGTCCCTCAAGATGACTGCGAGGATTAAAGTCAGGGTGATCTGCGGCAATCGCACTCGCTAGCTGCTTCGCAATATCAACCACCCGATTAGAGGGATAGGCAGGATTAACGATTTGCACCCTGGCCACCACATCTAGACCGTCCAGTCCTTTACCCCGTAATCGGAGTTTGGTTCCACTGTCAGCTCCTGCCGGAATCTTAATGGTCGCTTGTTTGCCTCCCAAGAGCGGGATTTGTACTTTCGCACCTACCAGCGCCTCAGCAGCAGTGACCGGCAGCTGCATTTGCAAGGCTTTCCCATCAAAGGAATACACCGAATCCGGTTTGACGTGTACCGTTACCACCAGGTCGCCATTACCCGCTGGCCCTGGTCGCCCTTTCCCGCGCAGACGCAGCTTCTTGCCGTCACGAATCTTGCCAGGAATGCGTACGGTCATAGTTTTCCCGTCCACCCCAAGTTTCATCGTGCTGCCGGACATAGCGGTAGCAAAATCTAGAGTGACCTCGGCAGCTAAATCTTGACCTTTCTCACGCCCAAAACCGCCACCAGCTCCAGATCCGAAACCTCCGGGAGCGCCATAACCGCCGCGCGTTCCGCCGGAAAATAGCGACCCCAGCATAGAACCCAAATCGCCTTCGCCCAGGTTAAACCTAGCGGAGTCGCCCCCGGGAGCGGTTCCTGCCCCAAACATAGAGGCGAATACGTCTTCGAAGCCTCCGGCCCCACCACGACCTGAAGTGGGGCCGGCGCTGAAACGGGCACCACCGCCCGCCATGGCGCGAATAGCGTCATATTGCCGTTTTTGTTCCGGGTCAGAAAGCACCTGGTAGGCTTCGCCAATCGACTTGAATTTTTCCTCGGCGGCTTTATCACCAGGGTTTTGATCGGGATGATATTTACGCGCCAGTTTCCGGTAAGCTTTCTTAATCGCGGCCTGATCTGCTTTTTTTGACACCCCGAGGGCGGCGTAGAAGTCTTTATCTACCCAATCCTGTCCTGCCATGAATGCTCACCTCCTTAATCCCTAATCAGGGTTATTGACTATTACTTTGGTTGCCCGCAAAACGTTTTCGCCTACTTTATATCCGGGCTGCAAAACCTGGGCGATACTGGGTTCACCCTCCCCACCGCTTTGCGCCATCAAGGCTTCATGCACGTTCGGGTCAAACTCTTCCCCGACGCTACCGTAGCGCGTTAGCCCAAAATTAGTTTCCAGGGTATTTTCCATTTTCTTTGCAATGGCTTCGAAAGGACCTTTCAAATCCCCGGCATCACGCGCTGCTTGCACATCATCCAGGACACTCAGCAGCACCTGCAAGACCGCTTTCTTGCCCTCGGCATGATGGGCAGACATCTCAGTTTTGCTGCGCTTAACATACCCAGAGTATTCCTGCTGCAAATTATAGATTTCCGCTCTTGAGCGAGCCAGCTGCTCGTTAAGCTCTGCCACCTGGGCTTTTAGTTTTTCTATTTCTTGGTTAGGGGCGCTATCCGCATCTGATTCACCCGCGTTAGCCGTTTCTTCGACCGGCGCGTCCTCGTCATTGATTTCTTCCCCCAAACGTGCAGCCAAATCCGCAAAAGCCGCGTTCTCATCTGGGTTTTCAGTTTCCTCAGCTACCGGTGCGTCTCCTGGCACGGCAGCGGCGCTATCTTCGAGGTCACTGCAACCGTCTTGCGAGGGCGAATCGGCAGTATTATCAGCATTTTTTGCCGCATCCTGCTCTACCTGAGGGGTCGAGCCCTGCTTAGGGGAAGAATCCCCATTATTTTCTGTATCTGGAGTCGAAGCCGGATTCATTGGATCTTTCACCTTAATCTTTATCCTCCGTTTCCCATTGTGCTCTTCCAAACTGTTTCCTCCTGCCCAGGGGGCGCCCACTTTCGCGAGCGCCCCCGACAGATTGAGTTAAAGAGTTAGTTACTTTTCGTCCTCGTCATCGACAACTTCCGCATCAATAACGTCATCTTCGGCTCCCGCTTCACCGTTTTCCGCAGAGGACGCAGCCGCTTCAGCTTGGCTTTGCGCGGCTTCTGCCTGGGTCTGGGCGTAGAGGGTTTCCCCAATCTTTTGCGACTTGGTGTTTAGTTCTTCCATTGCCGCCTTCACAGCCTCAATATCTTCGCCTTCCAAAGCTTTCTTAACCTTGTCGGATGCTTCCCGCACCTCTTTAGCGATTTCCTCGGGGAGCTTTTCGGCGTTATCTTTCAGCAGCTTCTCGATTGAGTAAACGGTTTGTTCCGCCGAGTTACGCAAATCAGCTTCTTCGCGCCGTTTCTTATCCTCTTCCGCGTGCGCTTCGGCCTCTTTAACCATGCGGTCAATCTCGTCCTTGGAAAGAGCCGACCCCCCGGAAATGGTCATTGACTGTTCCTTATTGGTGTTTTGGTCTTTCGCGGAAACGTGCACGATTCCGTTGGTGTCGATGTCGAAAGTAACCTCAATCCGCGGAACCCCCATCGGTGCCGGCAAAATTCCGGTGAGCTGGAAAGTCCCCAGCGATTTGTTATCGCGAGTAAAAGTACGCTCCCCCTGGAAGACCTGGATTAGCACCGAATCCTGGTTGTCCTCAGCCGTAGAGAATATCTCTGAATGCTTGGTAGGAATCGCGCTATTGCGCTTAATCAGGGTAGTCATTACCCCACCCTTGGTTTCGATTCCCAGCGACAAGGGAGTTACGTCAATTAGGAGGACGTCGTTACGATCTCCCTGGATAATTCCGGTTTGTAGGGCGGCACCGCTGGCTACCACTTCATCGGGATTAACCGACTTATTGGCTTCTTTTCCACCGGTCAAAGTCTTTACCATCTCGGCTACCGCCGGCATCCGGGTCGAACCACCAACCAGCACTACGTGATCAATGTCAGAGACTTGAATCTTTGCGTCTGCAATCACCTGTTCAAAGGGCTTGCGAGTGCGTTCTAGCAGATCCTGGGTCATTTCTTCAAAGTGGGCGCGGGTGAGACGCTCATCTAGGTGCACCGGACCGGACTCGCCCATTGACAGGTACTGCAAAGAAATCTGGGTAGAGGTCGCAGATGAGAGTTCTTTCTTGGCTTGCTCGGCGGAATCACGTAGGCGCTGAATCGCGATCTTGTCGTTTGACAAATCTACACCGGTATTAGTTTTTACCTTGTCCACCAGCCATTTCACGATGCGCTGATCCCAGTCATCGCCACCTAGGTGATTGTCTCCGTTAGTGGCGCGAACCTCGATAGTCGAGAATCCGTCCTCGTCTTTCATTACTTCCAGTAAGGAAACATCGAAAGTACCGCCACCTAGGTCGAATACCAGGATAGATTCGTCCTTTTCGCTCTTTTCTAGCCCGTAGGCGAGGGCGGCCGCAGTGGGTTCATTTACTAGGCGCAGTACGTTTAGTCCCGCAATTTTACCGGCATCCTTGGTGGCTTGGCGCTGCGCGTCATTAAAGTAGGCCGGAACGGTGATTACCGCATCTTTAACCGAGTCCCCTAGATATTCCTCGGCATCTTTCTTTAGTTTGCCCAAGATAAATGCGCTGATTTGCTGGGGATTGTATTCCTTGTCGTCAATTTTTACCGTCCAGGAGCTGTCCCCCATGTGACGTTTCACGGACGCGATTGTCCTATCTACGTTGGTTACTGCCTGACGCTTGGCAACTTCACCTACCAGAACTTCCCCGGCCTTTGAGAATGCCACTACCGAGGGAGTGGTGCGCTGACCTTCCGCGTTGGCAATAATAGTGGGCTGTCCACCTTCTAGAACCGCAATCGCGGAGTTGGTGGTTCCCAAGTCAATACCTACTGCACGTGCCATAGTTGTTGTCCTTCCTAATAATTTAGTTTTCAGTCTCGTTGGCTCGGGTTCTCACCTAGCTAGCGAGCGTTTCAGCATCTGCCCCGCTTTCCGCTTCAAGCAACCTTGAGCCTTACACACTCAAGGCTACCAAATCTCGGCGAAACATCAAGCTGTAACCCAAAACCTGAGTCTACTTAGCTCAACTCTTAAGGACTGGTTTTTATTCCCCTTTTCCCTATTTTTTCGCCTTACTTATTTTAGATTCGGCTTTAACCAGGGAAATCATCTTGAAAATCAAAAGGAGGGTGCGGTAGTTTCCAACAAAAAATCCCCCACTCCCAAATATCTCTTCCCAAATTGCGCTTGCAGCATATATGTTTTCTAAGTAGCAACTTCCCAAAATCCCGGAAAAGGAGAAATCATGGCAGTAGAACTGGTTGAAGAGTTCAGTGAGGAACTCCTAGAGGCATTTTCCCGCCTTATCCCCCAACTATCCAGTTCCGCCCAGGCGCTAAACGCCCAGCAGATTAAAGAGTTCTGCGAACAAGAGGGGGTTTATCTCTTGGTTTTCCGCTCCGAAGAGGGCAAGATTTTAGGGATGCTATCTCTCGCAACCTTCAAGATTCCCACCGGCAAACGCGCTTGGATTGAGGACGTGGTGGTAGATTCAGCTGCCCGCGGTCAGGGAGCAGGTCAGGCACTGGTAGAGGCGGCGGTGCGCCACGCCAAAAAAGTGGGAGCAAAAACCGTAGACCTTACCTCCCGCCCCACCCGCGAAGCCGCTAACCGTCTGTATCGACGCTGCGGATTCAAGCAGCGACAAACCAATGTTTACCGCTACGCCGATAACTAGCCGGTACGCCTTGGTTTCACTAACCGCAATGATTACCTAAGGTAAGTGATAGTCTCCCCTTGCTCGTCCTTAGAAAACACCACCTCTTGGCGGATGCACATTTTAAGTTAGATGCAAGATAAAACACATCACCCTTTTATTAACCGTTTACCCAGGTTAATAGATTTTATTTTGCCAAAATATCCCCTTAGGGAATTCTTGGACGTGAGTTAAAAGGCAATTACCTGCCAAAACTAGCTCAAGAGAGTAACAATGGTGGCAATAGCAATCGAGAAATAAGGATTAGTTTTTATGAGCGCCCTACCTATTCCCACTTTGGAGCTTTCAAACGGATACCAGATTCCCCAATTGGGGTTCGGAACCTACAAAATCTCCGCTGAAGACTGCGTTGATACGGTTAAATACGCTTTAGATTTAGGGATTCGCCATATTGATACCGCGCAGATGTATCACAATGAGGCAGAAGTGGGACGTGCCATTGAAGAATCCGGAATTCCCCGCGAGGAAATCTTCCTCACCACCAAACTCAACAATGATAAGCATCTGCCCGAGGACGCGCGTCGCTCTTTCGCGCAAAGCCTGGAGGATTTGCGCACCGACTATGTGGATTTGTTCTTAATCCACTGGCCATTACCGACCCTTTACGGCGGCGATTTCGTGCAAACTTGGCGCACCCTATTAGAGTTCGAGCAACAGGGACGGGCACGCACCGTCGGGGTATCTAACTTCCAGATACCTCATTTAGAGCGTCTACTGAAAGAAACCGGGGTAATGCCCGCCGTGAACCAAGTGGAGATTCACCCCCATTTCGCTAATAATCAGCTACGTTCTTTCCACCTCGAACACAACATTTTGACCGAAGCCTGGTCACCGCTAGCCCGCGGGACAATATTTGGAGATGAAAAAGTAATTTCCGCCGCTAAACGCCTAGGGAAAACCCCTGCCCAAGTGGTGTTACGTTGGGGGATTGAACGCGGGGACGTCCTCTTCCCCAAATCGGTTACTCCCGATCGCATTAAAGAAAACCTGGATATTTTTGATTTCCAGCTAGATGCACAGACTAAAGCGGATTTAGATTCTTTAGATAAGGGCTAGGACGGGCGCACCGGTTCCCACCCCGACACTATGGCTCTCCTCTAAACCCCTATATCGGCAGCGACAGGCAACGATTACTGTCAAAACCCGGGAAACCAGTATTCCTTACAACACCTTGCGCTAACGGCGCCCGCGAGAGGAAAAATCTAGCCCTAGAACACAATTGGAATGAATCATCTCACTATGCTGGGGTTGGCGCGCTAAAAGCGCTCGAGGCTCCGGTGAGCCTTGCTTCGCTCGGCTCAAGTCGCCTTTCGCATCTTTTACCGCACCAACCGCCAGAGTAAGGCATCGAGGTAAAGGGTATACGAATTTTCAAATACAGTTAGCGGTTTTAATCACAGCTATACGCGGGGGCTAGATTTTATCCGAGTGGGTGCGGTGGGCATAAGAATTCTGGGAGAGACGGAAGTCTTTCCCAGAATTCTTGGGCGAGAGGAAAAATCTAGCCCCCGCAGTCACGCAGAAACCAGCGCCGTCCCGTTACCAGAGGATAGTTTTACTGGCTAGTTTTCGCGATTGGCGTGGTAGTAGCTAATCAACGCTTTAGTCGAAGGATCTTGTTGCTCCAGAACCTCCCGGTCACCGGAGATTGCCGGAGTAAGCGCCTTAGCGAGCTGTTTGCCCAGTTCTACGCCCCACTGGTCGAAGCTGTTAATCCCCCATACGATCCCTTGGGTAAAGGTGATGTGCTCATAGAGGGCAATTAACTGTCCCAATACCGAGGGGGTTAGCCGGGAAGCCATAATCGAGGTGGAGGGCTTATTACCGGGGAATACCCGGGCAGGGACGATAGGTTCTGGAGTGCCTTCGGCGCGTACTTGCTCGGCGGTTTTACCGAAAGCTAGCGCCTGGGTTTGGGCAAAGAAATTACCTAGGAACAGCTCATGCTGATCATTGTCTGCGTCTTTAAGCGGCCAGGTGGGGTTGGCGAAAGCGATAAAGTCGGCGGGAATCATTTGAGTTCCCTGGTGGATTAGCTGGTAAAAAGCATGTTGCCCATTAGTTCCGGGTTCTCCCCAAAAAATCTCACCGGTATCGTAGCTCACTGCCTGCCCGTCCCAGCGCACGGCTTTACCATTTGATTCCATGGTTAGCTGCTGCAAATATGCGGGGAAGCGATGTAAATACTGGGAATACGGAAGCACCGCGTGGGTAGGTGCATGCAGGAAGTTTCGGTACCACACGTTGAGTAGTCCCATCAGAATCGGAACGTTCTCGCTGACAGGAGCGGTACGGAAATGCTCATCCATAGCGCGCATACCGGAAAGGAAATCAGCAAATCCTTCTTTACCAATCGCAACCGCCAAGGCAGTACCGACTGCGGAATCTACCGAGTAGCGCCCTCCTACCCAGTTCCAAAAACCAAAGGCGTTATCGGGATTGATGCCAAAGTCGGATACGGCTTCCAGATTGGTAGACACCGCTACGAAATGCTTTGAAATCGCTTCCCGGGATTGGGTAGCGTCTAATTCTTGGGGATTATTTTTGCCGTCCCAAACCCCATTAGCGACAAGTTTTTCAAGCAGCCAGCTCCGAGCAGCGCGGGCGTTAGTTAAAGTCTCTAGGGTGGTGAATGTCTTGGAAGCGACGATGAATAAGGTAGTTTCCGGGTCTAAGTCTTTAACTTTTTCACACAAATCTGTGGGGTCAATATTGGATACAAAGCGGCACTGTAAGCCCACTTTTACGTAGGGCATTAGTGCTTCATAGGCCATAGCCGGACCTAAATCCGAACCGCCGATACCGATATTTACCACGGTGCTAATAGGTTTCCCGGTGATTCCTAGCCACGCTCCGGAGCGAACCCGTTCAGCAAAATCGTAAACTCGCGCTAGAACCTGCGCCACGTCCTTAGAAACGTTTTGCCCATCCACCTGGAGATTATCTTCTGCCCTGCCCCGCAAGGCGGTATGAAGCACGGCCCGGTCTTCGGTGTTGTTAATATGCTCACCAGCAAACATGGCGTCCCGGTGAGCTTCGACTTTGGTTTGGGATGCTAAACGCATTAGAGCTGCTAGCACTGGCTCGGTTAGCAGATTTTTCGATAAATCAACGTGCAGTTGAGCGGCAGTGAAACTAAGCTGTGTTGCTCGCTCAGGATTTTTGGCAAACCATTCTGCTAAGTCGGGGTTAAAACCTTCAGACAGAGCCTGTAGCTCTTTCCAGGCAGGGCAGGTTGTCGGGTCTAAAGCAGCGTTCATTTTTCTCCTATTCAAATGTTTAGCTTAGAGGTCAATGATTGGTAGCTGGGAGACTTCAATATCCCATTCATCACGCGAAACCACCGAAATAATAGCGGTCAGCGGTAGCCACCATTGATCAAGAGGACGACGCACCTGGGTATCTACCTTTTCTTGCATTTGCATTAGCCCGAAAGGTTCAATCCCGTTAGCGCTCAACCCCACGGCTAGGGGGTCAGTCCGTTGTTGGGCAAATTGCGTATTTAGCTCTTGAATTGCTACCCGTACCAGGCGGGTAGCGAGAATACGGTCAAATGGGGATGGCTCTCCACCTTGTTGGAGATGTCCCAGGGCAGAATGTCTGACATCGAACAACCCTTTTGATTCTTGCGCAAATACGGAGGCAATGAACTCACGATTGTAACGACCACCGGCTTCTTCGTTATGTAACACCAGACAGAGGCGGCGACCTTCTTGGAAAGAATCGCGCATCATTTGCACATCATCGGTTAAATCTTGCAAATCGTAGGGATTCTCGTCAAGGTAAACCAATTCGGCTCCCGCAGCAATACCGGACATGAGGGACAAATACCCACAATGCCGTCCCATCGCGTCAGCGACAAAGCAGCGCCGAGAGGCAGCCGCAGATTCTCGAATCCGGTCAAGTGCCCAAACCGCATTATTTAGTGCTGAATCGGCTCCAATAGAGATTTCCGAACCCGGAAGATTATTGTCAATAGATGCCGGTACGCAAATCATTGGGATTTTGAAAGCCGGGTAGCGAGAGGTCTCTTGCCTCATCTGGTTAATCGAAAGATAGGCGTTATATCCGCCGATTACCATCAGGGCATCAATGCGGTGTTCTTCTAGGGCTCGACCGATTGCATAGTATTCTTCGACGCGGGGAATCTGGCGTAAAGTACCCAGCTCTGCTCCCCCATCAAATCCCCATCCTTCAACGTCTTCCCAGCCTAAAGGCTTAATTTTTCCGGACATCAAGCCTTCAAAAGAGCCATAAATCCCCAGCATTTCATGTCCAGCTGCGATTCCTAAACGCACGGCAGCCCGAGCCGCGGTGTTCATACCGGGAGCAAGTCCACCTACGTGCATTATCGCTATTCGTTTCGCATCTTTCTTTTGCGGTTCTTCTGTTGGTGGAGCCGCCATTACTTCATTAATTTCCAGCATTTCCGCAAAGGAGCGTCCCCGAGCCTGCACAGCTTTACCGTATTCTTTAGCCTTGGTGAACTTGGCGACTGCCCGGGTTTCAGTGACGGCTTTCATCAGGGGCAGACGAGCCACTCGGTTATGCCGAGCACCAATAATCACCGGCTGGGAGTCCTCGTCTTGATTCAAAACTTCATATACAGCCGCATATCCCAGGGCGGTAGGCATCCATCGATCATAGGCAGAGGGCGTGCCGCCGCGTTGCACGTGCCCCAAAATGGTTAGGTGAGGACGCTCCCCCATTTCTTGTTCGAGAGCATCACAAACATCATTAGCGGTGATGGGGTTGCCGTCATGATCAATAGCACCCTCTGCTACCAGCACTATTGATTCGCGCCTACCGGCTTGCCGCCCAGCAGCAAGTTTTTGGGCGAGGGTGCTTTGCCACCCAACTTCGGGGGGCGCTTCGGGAATAAATACATAGTCACAGCCACGAGCGACCGCGCTCATCAAGGGTAAATATCCACAGTGTCTGCCCATGACCTCTACTACGAAAGTACGCCGATGGGAGGCGGCAGTCGAGGATAATTCGTCTAGTGCAGACAGGATTCGTTGCAAAGCAGAATCGGTGCCAATAGTCATGTCGAAACCGACTAAGTCGTTATCGATTGAGCCAACTAGCCCCGCTACCCGCAGTTTTTCATGTCCAGCTACCTGCTCAGGGGTGAGTTCACCGGAGGCAACCAGTTCTTCTAACAAACTGGGCCATTCTTCTTGGAACTCGTTGGTTCCGGCTAAGGAACCGTCTCCCCCGATTGAGATTAGGCGGTCTATTCCGTTTAAGAGGAGGTTTTTGGCGGCTTTACGCAGCCCAGAACGTTCTCGGAATTCTTTACAACGGGCGGTTCCGATGACAGTGCCACCTTTGTTTAGGATGCTGGAAACATCCGACCAGCCCATCGGTTTAATCATTTCGCCACCGGTGACAGCTCCCTGCCAACCTTCCAGGATTGCGTACGGCTGAGCACCCATTTTCAAGGCAGTACGTACCACAGCTCGTACCGCAGCGTTCATTCCCTGGGCATCGCCGCCCGAGGTTAAAACTCCTAGCCGTTTTGGCTGCGGTTTTGCGGAGTCGGTCATTTTCCCTCCCCTTAAAGACTGGCTCCTAGGCGCTTCCCCGGGCTACCAGCGTCATTATTTTATCTACCTCTTCTGGATTAGGCGCTACTACCTTTTTTCCAGACAAGTATTCGCCGAGCGCTTGGGCATAAATCCGTCCACTGGCATCGGGATTAAAATCAACTGATGTGAGGGGCGGATTAAAAAGTTGCCCTTCGGGGGCATTGCCTACCCCGATTACTGCGCAGTCATTGGGAACCATGCGACCACACATTCTTAGGGCTTGGATAACTTCCATTGCCAAGAAATCATTGTGACAGATAAACCCATCGATGCCAGGATTTTTAGAAAATAGTTGCACCAATTCTCCCGATAGGTTGGGAGAATTATATTCGGTGGTCAGCATAGTAGGGGTGGGACAACCTCCAAGAATACATCCTTGGAGTACCCCCGCATAGCGCAGTTGGTTTAGGTTTTCCAGCAGGGAGCTGGAAGAACAGAGGTAAACCAAATTGCGATGTCCCGAGGAAACCATTCGGGAAGCCATTGCCCGCCCGGATGCACCGTAGAGGGCAGCTACCACTGGATATAGGGGCGAATCGGTAGCGAAAATTGCTTTCTTTACCGGCGCTCCAAGCGCTTCTAGCTGGTTATTCTGTTCTTTACTAAAGGAAACTAGAGGAAGAATCGGACCGATTTCTTTCGAGGTTTCAGCCAGAAAGTCTAAGTCTATCTCGTCGCTTTTCAGGAGGATGGGAACCAGTTCAAACCCCATCTTGGCACTTTCAAACAACACCCGCAAAAGGGTAGTAACCAGTGGAGAACTGTGCGGCATCGGCGGCATTACAAACAGATATCTTTGGGTATCTGCCTGCGGATTCTTTGCCACTATTTCCCCTCCTTGCCAGAGTTCAAATCTTGAGCTTCTCTTGAACTCTTAGTTCATTAATCAATACTAGCCTATTTCCGCCAAGCAACCAGTGAAAAAGCGGGGCGGACGCTTTATTTTTGCGTCCGCCCCGCTATTGATGTTGAAAGAAATGATTTCTTAGCGTATTCCTGCCAAAAAATCAGCACTTTTCCGGCTAGTATTTAGGATTCTTGCCTTAAACGCTGCTCCAGATTTTCTTGCAATACATTCATGAAAGCATCGGTATCTAGCCAGGGTTGATCGGGCGCGATTAGGCAAGCTAAATCTTTGGTCATTTGTCCGCCCTCGACAGTAGAGATTACGACTTCTTCTATCGTCTTTGCGAAGTGGGTAACTTCCGGGGTGTTATCTAGGGTTCCGCGATGTGCCAAACCGCGCGTCCAGGCGTAGATTGAGGCAATCGGGTTGGTGGAGGTCTTTTCTCCTTGCTGGAAGCGCCGATAGTGGCGGGTTACGGTTCCGTGAGCAGCCTCGGCCTCCATAGTGCGTCCATCGGGGGTCATTAGTACCGAGGTCATTAGCCCTAGGGAACCAAATCCTTGCGCTACGGTATCGGATTGCACATCACCGTCATAGTTCTTGCAGGCCCAAATATATCCGCCTTCCCATTTAAGGGAAGAAGCCACCATGTCATCAATCAATCGGTGTTCATAGTGCAGGCCGACTTCCTCGTATTGCTCTTTGAATTCGCCGTCATAGACGTCGGCGAAAATATCCTTAAACTGCCCGTCATAGGCCTTCAAAATCGTATTCTTCGTGGACAGGTAGACTGGATACCCACGGAGCAGACCATAGCGGAAACAGGCGCGCGCAAAATCCTTGATTGACTCGTTAAAGTTATACATCCCCAGAGCCACTCCACCGCTGTCAGGATATTCAACCACGGTATGTTCAAGGGGCTGAGAGCCATCTTTAGGCTGGAAAGTAATGGTTAAGGTGCCAGCACCAGGAACCTTGAAATCGGTAGCTTTATATTGGTCGCCGAAAGCGTGGCGGGCAACTACGATAGGTTTTGTCCATCCGCCCACCAGTCGCGGCACATTAGCCATAATGATTGGTTCCCGGAAGATTACCCCACCCAGAATGTTGCGGATAGTTCCGTTCGGCGATTTCCACATTTTCCGCAAACCAAACTCTTTTACCCGGGCTTCATCGGGGGTAATGGTTGCACATTTAACCCCGACGCCATGTTCTTTAATCGCGTTTGCGGCATCGATAGTTATCTGATCACTGGTGGCATCCCGGTTTTCTACGCTCAAATCGTAATAGCGCAAATCCATATCTAAGTACGGAAGGAGTAGTTCATTTCGGATTTTCTGCCAAATAATCCGGGTCATTTCGTCGCCGTCAAGTTCCACAACCGGACCAGCTACTTTAATCTTTGCCATGAATAACTCCAAAATATCTCGTTTTAAGTCCTTTACATCAACTTTACTTGACATCGAGATAAATTGGTAACATCTGAATCTGCCAGTTATTAGGTGATGATTTAAATTAGCTGTATGCAAATCCAGATTGGCACCAGCCCCCCGGCTCAACCCACCCCCCTAATTTGGCTGGAGGCAGGGCTGGGAGGGTCTATGCAATCTTGGAATCTGACTTTTCCGATTCTTTGTCGCGCATTTTATTGCGCCCGCTCTACCCGCTCAACTATTTTGAATCCCGGTGAGAGTGAGAACGTAAGTTGGAGAAGTCTAGTAACCGAGATGCGCGAGGGCGGAGAAGAAACTGCGCTTCACCTTGGAGCCACATTCTCTAACCCCCTTCCAGTCATACTGGTTGGACATTCCTATGGAGCGATGTTGGTGCGCGTCTGGGCTGCGCAGATTCTCAAAAGTTCCAGTCCCTCCCGGATACGACCCGTGGGAATCGTCCAGATAGACCCCTCTTTTGAGGGCAATAACGAGGGCGCCGGGCCCCTTTATCAAAAGTTGGAACAAAAACTATTAACCTGGCTTTACCAGGGGGCAGCCCGCGAGCAACCCTCCTTTTATATGGCATGGAAAGATTTGCAAGAGATAGATTTGCTTGACGACCAACTTCCGCAATTGGTTATTTCTGCCGCCCATCGCAAAGGTGGAAAAACCTGGAAAGGTCTGAAAGCGTTTGCTCGTGCCATTGATGCCCGCCTGGTACGGGCAGATTCTTCCCGTCACCTATTGCAGGTGTTTGACCCAGTTACGGTCGCCAGCCAAATCATAGAGTTCACGGCGCAAATAGGTGCTGAAATGAACCGCAAAGCTGATTAACTACCACCACTTAGGGACGAGGCAACCCGTGTGAAACAGCAAGGGTGGGGACGTAGCCAGGCTACGTCCCCACCCCCATAACGGCTAGCTAATACTGCTAGTTAGCGTCATTTACCACTTGGCTCTCGCCCTCAATCTGCCGCGAGCCGCGTTGTACTGTAATTTTGCGCGGTTTAGCTTCTTCTGCCACCGGGATAACCAGCTTGAGCACCCCGTCCACATACTCGGCTTCAACTTGGTCAAGAGCCACCCCATTGCCCAAGGTGAGCTGGCGGGCGAAAGTACCGAAAGGACGTTCGTGGCTTAGCCACTGCGCTCCCTCTGGCGCTACCGCTAGCCGCTCGGCGCGAATAGTGAGGGTGCGGTCTTCGATATCAATATCTACACTGGCCGGATCTACCCCCGGTAAATCGAAAAGGGCAATAAATTGCTCACCATCTCGGTACAAATCTAGGGGCATGGCTGCCCGGGAGGGACCTTGACGCATAGCATCATCAAAAATTGCTTCCATCTGGCGGAATGGATCATACCTGCGAACCATGATTACTCCTTACCCCCACACAAGGCGGGAAATCTATTTACCGAGTATTTCTCGGCTTCACAACTCCCATTCTGGCACTCCTACCTTTTAAGTGCTAGACAATTATTCTGGAAGCGAAAACCTTAGCCGCATTGACTCAACTTTATACTTCTAACATTTTCCTATTTTTAACAAAACAAAAACAGCCCATGAACAGCAAAAACAGATTTCCACCCCCTCTATCTTCCCCCAGACAGAAAAACGCCGCCCCAAAGACGCCCTAAAAGTCAGCGCTACTGAGAAAATAAAGACATGAGCACGCGATACCTACCTTTATTTGTCTACGGAACCTTAAAACTCGGTTCTCGCGGCTTTGGCTCCAGTCTGAAGGCCGCGGTAACCGAATTCGCCCCGGCATATCTACGGGAAGCCTCCCTATACATCGGTGCGTCCTATCCAATGGCCATCCGCTCTATCGGCGGCACCGGAATCCACGGACAGATACTACTAATTGAGCAGCGCCTATTTGAAGAAACCCTAGAAGAACTCGACGAATACGAGGGCTACTTAGGTGAGGGCAACCCCGATAACATGTATATTCGCCAAACCGTGCGAGTAGAAGTATTCCCCGATGAAGAAAGCACCTGGGAAGGCCCCACTCAAGACGTTAAAGCCTATGTCTATATGGCTCCGCCAGAGTCTTTCCGTAACCATCGAGCCGAATTAGTGCTCTCCCCCAGTGGGGATTGGGAAAACCACGAAGAAGAATGGGAAGAGCTCTCCCCCTCCCTAGACGACTTCGACGACCCCAACTATGACGACCGATTTACAGAGGATTAACCCCCAGGATTAATCGGAGTAATCCCACGGCAGGTTAAACGCTAAACTACTTAGCTCCTTTAGCCCCTCCAGCTTGAGAGTTCCGGTACTGCATATCCACCTTTTGTTGGGAATCTTGAGCCGCCAAAAACCAGCGTCCATCAATCATTTGCCACCCCATAACTTGCAGCGAAGTACCTTTCTTATCTTTGATTAACACCGCTTTCACCTGGTCAATATCACCGGATTTCTCCAAAGAAAAAACCAAATCAGAAAGTTTAATAGTGGACTTCCCTTGCGCCCCGGCAAAGGCAGTATTCGCAGCTTTAGCGCATTCCTTAACGCTAACCTCGCCCTGGGATTGAGCATTATCCGATTGCGACTGGTTAATCGCCGCTACCAGTTCCCCACGCGCAGCCGGAGAACTAAGAGCACACAGAGATTGCGCATCCTTGTCTATTAGCGCTTGATAATAGGATTTCGCCCCCTGGATAGGAGAATCTGCTCCGACAACAGTAAAAATAGTCTGCAATATACCACTGGCGTAAACAGCAAACCCCACCACTAGCAACGTTAATATCGCACCCAAAACATAGAAAACACCCCTGCGCGAACGCGAACTAGACGGGGCATCCGTTTTCTTTACCGAAATCTTGGAAACATCAAAAGAGGCATTGGTTCCCACAGTTGAAAGATGTTCCGTATCTACCCGTCCACCAGCCTGATTACCCCACACTCGCTGAGCGTCTTCCCCAGCATCCTGCTGCTCGGTTGACTCGTCCTCGTGCCCCATCCCGAGAGGCAGGATTTGCGGAATCTGAAACTTTACAGCTCCATCGTCCGTGCCCTCCTCACCGCTACTATCAGTATCTTCGCGGGCAGAATCTAGCTTTTCACCCTGGGAGCTAAGAACACTGGAGCTTTCCTTAGTTTCCTCAGCGTTCATTCTCGGCGAAATCGCCCCCACCCCTACGGAGCTAATATCGGCAGCATCAAAGCTGCCAGCAGCTTTTTCTTCTTCATCTTTCCCAACAGACATGAGCTGATTCTACCGAGAATAGCCGCAATGGGCGCATCTGAACTACCCGAAAAGTCGCGCAGCTCACTAATAAGCGTTATGGTCTAAATAGAGACATAGCTACGCCAGCGAAGCATTTATGTCCAAACAAAACACAATAATTCAGTTACGTTAAAGGAAATGAGTATGGCTAACACGCAGAAGACTAAGAAAAATACCACCATCGTGCCCACTAGCGAAGAAGCTAAAGAGCTGATTCCAGAAAACAACGTAGCTGAGAATCAAGGACAGGGACTAACCACAGTTGCCGACCAAGTAGTGGCAAAAATAGCTGGTCTAGCCATCAAAGAAATTCCAGGGGTCTACGACCTAGGAAATTCCGCTGCCCGCGCGCTGGGAGCACTGCGCTCGAAAGTCGGAGCCTCCGAAAGTATCACTCAAGGAATCTCGGTTGAAATCGGGCAAACCCAAACCGCCCTAGACGTAGTACTAATTGTCGAATACCCCTACCCGGTACACGAAGTCGCCGATAAAGTGCGGGACGCTATTTTCTCTGCTATCGAGGGGCTGGTTGGTCTGGAAGTTACCGAAGTTAATATCAAAGTAACGGACGTACACGTACCCGATAGCGACGAAGAGGACGCAGACAAAGACAGTAAAGACCTCAAGTAATACCGCTAGAAAGGGAAGAAATGACAACCATAGCCGGTATTTTTAGTGGCGCCTTTCTAGCCTATATGGCAGTTGCCCACGGATTCTTTGGGTTCTTAGTTTCCATCTTATTTATGGCAATAGGTGCCATCATAGGTAGAGCAGCATCTGGCAAGCTAGATTTGAAAGGCGTTGGTGAAGCCCTAATCGGCAAGCACACCACTACCTCCGATTAACAAGGAGGAAACAAATGCAATCCGACCAGGAAGCAAGCAAATTCACCGGAATCACTACGGTGTGCGCCAAAGCTATCCAAACTATTGCGATAGCAGTCGTTACGCAACGCATTAGCGTTCCCAGGGAGCACATCAAAGTTAGCACCCATGATGACCGGGGATTATTGGGGATAGATATTTCCTGTCCCGTAAACTCCCAGGTTTTAGAAATCATAGCTAAAAATCCAGATACCTCGATATTTTCCCTAGCCGAGCAGGCAAGAGACGATATTGTCCAACGTATCAGCACCCTCGCAGGGCTAAAAGTAGGGCGGGTAAACCTACGGCTTTGCGGACTATACCGGCATCGGGAGGGGAGAAAGCTGAAATGAGCAATAAATCCAGAAAATCCCGCCTCCGGGTTCCCTACCTGGTGCGCCGGGAGACCCATTCGGCGCGAGCCCTGCTTAGCGTTAGCGTCGCATTTATTTTGATAGTGGCTTTGGGGTATTTAGTTACCGAGGGGGTATTGGCTTTATCTGGACAAAATCCGCTGATAGCTACCCCAGAAAATATCTGGAAGCAGTTCTATAGCAATCTAAACAATGATTCAAGATTAGTCCCGATAACCGTAGGAGCATTATTGACTCTCTGTGGGGCACTACTGCTAATAAAATCGGTGTTACCCGGGGCTTTAAGTAAACACGCCCTCAACGATAATCGCGTTGCCTACGTAGTTGATGATGCGGTTATTGCCTCAGGAGTTTCCCGTTTAGTACGAGAAAAAATAGGTCTGCCCCAAGGAGCGGTAAGTACTGCCGTGAGCAAGCACCGTTCCTTGAGCACAATCACGCCCAACACCGGACAAGAGATTAACCAAAAGGAAATCCACGATTTCACAACCGAAAAAGTTACTTCCTGGAATTTACATCCGAGGCTAACAGCCCGCATCAAAATAAACACAGAGGGCAGGTTAGAAAAGTGAAGAAATTACCTCGCGCCCTCAACCGGATTCTATTGTTTATTCTGGGGCTATTATCGTTAGCCGGCGGAATTCTAATGATTGCGACACCGCTGTCAGCGAAAATCCGTACCCAGGTTCTCTACTACGGCGAGCGCCTTCAGACGCTTTTTACGTCTCTAAACCATAGGTCACGATTCCAAATACAGGGCTGGGAAAGCTCTGGGTTACAGGTAGGGACGCTAGCGATTGCAGTAATCGTTATCGTCGCTTTGCTAATCTGGATATTTGTTCAAGGGGGCGGCAAGATTCGTTCCCTTGCCCTAAATAAAATCGGTAAAGATACCCAAAAACAGGGTGAAATTACTGCCGAACTAGGGCTTATTAGGGACATTATAGAGGACGAAGTTTCAGCTAGCCGCTGGATTTCCTCAATGAAAATACAGTCTTGGGAAGTCAAGAAACGGCCGGGGCTATTAGTAACCGCAGCGGTATACAAGGGGGCAAACCCGCAGGAAATAAAGACGGAGCTTGATAAAGCTATCACAAAGCTCGATCAAGTTTTAGGAATAAAAATGCCGGTTTTAGTGCGCGTAAGCACCAATTGGCGAAGCAATATCGGATCTGCCAATCGCGTGGATTCATAAACAAATTAAAGGAGAAGAAAATGAGTTTAGAAGACAAGATTCAGAACAGCGCCGAAGATCTAGGTGGCAAAGCCAAAGAACTAGCCGGGGACGTTAGCGGTGATAAAGACCTTAAAGCCGAAGGCAAGGCCGACCAGGTAGGCGCGCAAATCAAAGACAAAGTTTCCGAATTTACTGATAAAGCTAAAGACGTGGCCGAAGAAGCCGGCGCTAACCTGAAGGCTGCTGCCGAAAAAATCAAGGAAGGTTTCTCTTCCGACAAGTAACGCCCCTTTCCCTTTTGTGATTTAATGCCGAAAGGTTAGGGCGGAAAATAGGGCTAAAATCGGGAGGCAAATGCCTCCCGATTTTTTTATATCCTCACCTGAACAGATAAAACTCCAACCAGTCCCCACTTCTAAGCCTGCCTCCCTCAAAGAAAGGAAGTCACGCCCTCGCCAATAGCAGGGTAAGCACCCCTAATCTAAATCACTGGGAAGAACCTTGGTTTCCTCCCCGATACGCATATCAGCAATTTTCCCGGCAGCGCGTAGCTCTTTTAAGCGGGGAACTATCCGCTTATAGATTCCCCACGGATCAATGGTGTTCAAATATATGCGAGTACCGCCCTCAAATCCTGCCAAAGTCGAAATCCGCCATTTCAGCAAGATTCTCCAACGCATCGGAGTGGAAATCGAAAGTGGACGGTGATACCACTCTTCATTACAGGGAACGTCGGCTCCGGTAGCGGCGTGAACGGCCTGCAATATATCGGAGACCGCCCGCATTTTCCGCTCTCCCACATCCCACGGATTACCCGCCTGACCCAAAGGCCAAACCGCAATCGTGGGATAACGATGCCCTACCCCCGCCATGGCTATCGCATCCTCGTTTTGTGCCAATATCAAGCCGCGAGTAGCCCGAATTTTCAAAATAGTATGGTAAATATCAGGTTCTTTACGCACCCGTTCGCGTTCTTGAGAAATTTGCACCGGATATTCGTCAATCGCCACCAGCTGCTTGTGAAGATGATCGAAACTAGCACCCGCCGGTTTTAACCAGTTTTGGAAAGTCGCCACATATTTTACTGCCGGATTCAAATCGTAGAGGTCGCGAAGCGTCCGGGCAGTGTAGGCAGTATAGGCATAATGCTCATCGGGGGTAAGCGTGCCCGCCGAAGCCAGTTGGGAAGAATCAGTAGCACCGGGAACGAAATGACGATTAGCCACAATCAAATCATGCCCGCCAGAAAAGAATGAGCTAGCTTGTCCGAGCATCTCCGATTCATTCAAAGCATCAATCTCAGCATCCTCCATGCCGTATTGATGGAGTTTGGCACGCACTACCCGCAAAATATGGTCATATCCAGTTCGGGTAGAAAGGTATTCAGCCATATGCTGACGTTGCCTATCGGAGGGCTCGTGACCATAGTTTAAATTCCAGTATTGATAGGAAACAATCTCAAATAGGTTCGGAATCCGGCGAAAATCTGCCGGATATTTATCCAGTTCTTCGGCACTAAGCCCCTCTAAGATACGAAAACTCTCGGCGGTAACAGTTTTGGAGGGCGGCAGTTCGCCACTGCTCAAAATTACTCGAGATTTTTCCGGCGGGGTCTCTAGGTAGCGATCAGAACAGAAAGCACAGGTACAGGTATAGTCTTTGGCAGTAATCGGAGTCGGGTTAATCTGTGGCTTCGCTAGCGGGCGATGTCCGCGCCCCGGAACTGTCCAAACCTGAGTTCCAGTTAATTGGTTGCGTTGTTTGACAGTTCCATCTGCCAGTTTCACTAGGGCGCGTGCGGCTTCTGCTTCCTCTTTTGCCATACTTCCACCCTAGTTGCTGACGGATATTTTTGGGTTACTACGAGCGCGTGTAAGTAAGATGCTAAAAAAGACGGGTAGCTGGTTTATAGTGAGCGTCAGGGAGGGAAGTTGATTAAATATTTAGGATCGAAGCGGAATCTGGTTCCCGCCTTAGGGACTATTGCCCAGGCTGCACAGGCTAAAACTGCTCTCGATTTATTTTCGGGTACCACCCGAGTTGCTCAAGAATTCAAGCGGCGCGGGATTTTCACCACTGCCACCGACCTTGCTTCTTATAGTTACCAATTGGCTCGCACCTATATAGAAACAGATTCCGACCTGGTCGATTATGATTCTTTGCAGCAACATTTAACGACTATGAGCGCTCTGAAAGGAAAAGAAGGATATTTCACCGAAACATTTTGCCGACAGGCCCGTTTTTTTCAGCCTGCTAACGGTATGCGCATTGATGCCTGCCGCGACTATCTGATGGATTTGGAGGACAGTCCCCTATTCCCGATTTTGCTCACTTCCCTAATAGAGGCAGCCGACCGGGTGGATTCGACTACCGGAGTACAAATGGCATATCTAAAACAGTGGGCTGCGCGCTCCTATAATCCCCTAGAACTGCGGATACCACAATTACTTAGCGGGAAAGGACAGGCTTTACAAGGCGATGCCCTAAAGCTGGTTAATCAGGTTGCCCCCGTCGATCTCGCCTACCTCGACCCTCCCTATAATCAGCATCGTTACTTCACCAACTACCATATTTGGGAAACTCTGGTACGCTGGGACGCTCCCCAGACCTATGGGGTAGCCTGTAAACGCATAGATGCCCGCGGAGACGAGCATCGCTCTGTCTTTAATTCTAAACGCACCATGGCGACCAGCTTCTTTTCCCTCTTGTCACAGGTTAAGGCAAAGACCCTGGTAGTTTCCTACAATGATGAAGCCTGGATAAACGAGGACGAAATGATTAGCGCTATTAAAGAGGCAGGGTTTGCCCAGGTTAAAAAGTTTGGTTTTTCCCAGCGGCGTTACGTGGGGGCAAAGATAGGAATCTATAATTCGCGGGGAAAGAAAGTTGGAAAACCGGGGGCTGCCCACAATACAGAAAATGTCTTTATTGGAGGTAGCGCAGCGGTATTAGCGCGCATCAGCCAGGCTTTAGAGAAATGCTAGACCTGCCTATTACCGACAAACGCTAGCGACCGTCCTATTAGGACGCTAGTACTGTACCCAGCCTTTTGCTTGCTGAGATAACTGCTGTAGTAAAGATAGGGCTTCTGTTGCCCGCTCTGCCGGTACCATCAAGTGATCATGATGTAAACCGGATAATACGTTACAGGGAATTGATTGACTGGCTAGTTGCGAGGCGACAGTGAAAGTCAGACCAGTTTCTTCTAAGGAAACATCACATTCCAAAGTGATACGGCGATAAATCTTTTTACCCTCGGATACTCCCGCAGCTTTCGCTTGCTCTAGGGGAACGATTACAGTGAGTCCTTCTTCCTCTTTTATCTGTGCAAACGGCTCTAAACCCGCAGGTAGACCATCGCGAGCCGACAAGAACACATACTTGCCATACAGATGCGGATGGAGCTTAGACAACGCCAAATCAAAGTCAGAATACGAACTCATGGTTTTACGGTATGAGCCTTGGGGATATCCGTGCTCGCTAGTCTCACCTATCGGTCGGATAGCTAACAACCAAACAGATTATTGTTAGCACATTCTCTGATAGACACTCATTACCGCCCTAGCTACTGCCGAGGGCGCCTCCAAGGGAACCAAATGCCCCGCCCGCGGCACCGACACCACCCGAGTACCTAGCGCCTTAGCCATGGCTTCCGCCTGAGCCGCAGTAGAGTTAGTGTCTTGTTCCCCCCGCACTACCATTGCCGGAATCTGTGCTCTCTCCAAGGTTTCCAAGCGACCGGGACGGGTAGCTAAAGCCCGCTGCGCCCAAGAAATCGCCTCCCCAGAAGTTTCATTAATCCACTTTTCCATCAGCTGTGGGATTTTGGGGAAATCTGCAACAGTTTCTTTCGCTAGCATAGTGGGAATCCCCTGCACCAGCTGAGAGTGCGCTCTGCCTACCAGGGCAGAAATTGCTATCTCGGTACGTGCTGCCCGCGCCTGAGGAGTGTCAATATCAGCTTTCGTACCCACTAGCACCACCCCGCCTACCAGACGCGGATGACGCTCAATCATGGCTTGCGCGGTATATCCCCCCATAGAATTACCACAGACCAGTATTTTTTCTGCGCCCTCAGCGCGCACCGCCTGCGCTACATAATCGGCATAAATCTCCAAGGAAGGGGAATTCACCGGCACCGGAGAGTGCCCAAATCCAGGCGGGTCAATCGCGATTACCGGAACCCCCTCGAAACGGCGAGCTACCCCCTCCCACATTCGATGATCATAGGGAAAAGCCGCCAATAGGACTATCGCCGGAGTGCTCCCCATTCTTTGCGCATCCCGCGTAAAAATCGCCACATCCATACCTATATTTTTGCACAGCCACTCGCCTAGCTTGAGATAAATCGGCGTAAGAGTAGCGATTAGCTTTTGAACGTAAACTCCCTATCGCCCTCAAGCTTAGCTAAAAGCCACGTTCAAAGCAGAAACGATGCCAATGACGGCGCTGTTCAAGACCAGAGCGCTCCCCAAAAAGGGAATCGGTACGCCACGCTACCACATGCGCCTGCCCGATATTTATCTGCTGATTACACCCCGGACACAAGTAAACCTTTCGCGCCTGCGAAAGATACTGCACCTGATATTCACCATCGGTGCGAGAAACCGAGCGGGGCATCGAAGCCAAAGAATCCATCCTTAAGGGACGATGCTCGCCCCAGGGACGTTTACGGGAACGTCTGGTCACTTAAAAAACCACAACTCCCCGTTTGTAGACCCGCATAGGATTCAAATCGGCATCGGTAACTAGCAAATCTGCTGACTTTCCGGGCGCGATTTCTCCCAACTGGTCATCACCTAGAACTTTTGCCCCCTGATAGGAGGCACAATAAACGGCATCGACCAGAGGGATTCCAGCTTGATGCGCTATCTTGACCTGTTGGATTAGATGAGAAGTTCCCCCTGCCTGGCAGTTAGAATCGGCTGCCAAAGTCGCCAGCCCATCTTTTACTTCGACCGTTTGTCCCCCCAAAAGATAGCGTCCATCTCCCAATCCGGTTCCCGCCATCGCGTCAGTGACAAACACAATCTGTTCGCGTCCTACCAATTCATATACGTTGCGAATCAGGGAGGGAGCTAGCTGTTTTCCATCACAAATAAGCTCTACAATTACGCCTCCACCAGCAGCGTCAGCTAAAATCTCGGGGATTGGCCCGGGGTGTAGAGGCTGCATCGGGGGCATCGAGTTAAACAAATGGGTAACGGTGGCATGAGGACAGCGCGCTCTGGCGGAATGAGCCAGCATTTGCCGAATCTCAATCAGGGCTTCACGCATCTTTTCCGAATTGGTATCGGTATGACCAAAGGAGGGGACAGCGCCTCCCGCAATCAAAGTGTCGGCGACCCCAGATGCTCCCATAGCATAGGGCTTTTCCGGAGCAAAAGTCATAGACACCGCATAGCCGCGACTGGCTATCAGCAACTCGCGCACCAACGGCGCATTGGGAGCCTGAATATGGCTAGGGTCGTGCGCCCCGCAGTTTCCCTGGGCGATAAAGGGACCTTCAAAATGGATTCCCGCCAGTTTCCCAGCCGCGCACATTCCTGCCAACATTTCCGCTTTTTCCCGCAGAACCATCGGAGAATGGGTCACCAGCGAAGCTACCAGAGAAGTAGTGCCCCAGCGTAAATGCTCGGATATAGCCCGCAGGGCTTGTTCTTCAGTTTGAGCATCTGGGAACGATACCCCTTGCCCTCCATGGCAATGAACATCAATCAAGCCGGGCAGCAAATAGCGGTCATCACTGGGAGAAGTGGCAGCCAAAACCTCATCCCCAAATCCAGCGGCTTTTGCGTCAGGAGCTTCACCTACCCAAACAATGGCATCCCCAGAAATTACCACCGCCCCATCGGTAATGATTTTTCTAGAGGTAACAACTCTTCCCCGTAACGCAAAAACTTCAGTCATAACTGCAATACTCCAGCCCGGTCAAGTGTTAATCGCAATGCTTAAAACAGGCGCGATTCCGCGTCATCTACCCCTCGCATACTATCGTAATCCAAGGTAAGACAGCGAATTCCTCTATCTTCCGCCAGAGTTCTAGCCTGAGGTTTAATCACCTGCGCGGCAAAAATGCCGCGCACTTCCGGCATTAGCGGGTCACGAGAAAGCAAATCTAAGTAACGAGTGAGCTGTTCCACCCCATCAATCTCACCGCGACGTTTAACTTCAATGGCGACATGGTTAAGCTCCGGATCGAAAACCATTAAATCCACCGGACCTACCGGAGTGGGATACTCGCGCCTGATTAGCTCCCAGCCCGAACCTAAGATTTCGGGGATTTGCGCTGCCAGTAACTCTTGCAAATGCGCCTCTACCCCATCCTTTTGCAACCCGGGATCAAGTCCCAAATCACGGCTAGTTTCCGAGAATATCTCTCCGATTCTTAGTTTTAGCTGATCGCCGGTTTTTGCCGACTGCACGAGCCAAACCTGCTGTACTCCTGCCGCTTCGTCCTCGGAATTAACCTGGAGTTGCTCGATACTGGCTGGACCGGCCATCCAGTTAAGGGGCTTATAAGAACCGCCATCACAGTGAATGAGCACCGAAGAATCGGCTTTTACCATAATCAATCGCGGAGCCATCGGCAAAAAAGAGCTGAGACGACCGCTGTATTCAACAGAGCAATTAGCGAAAAGTACGCGCATGGGAATCTATTCTAAGGGATTGGAATCTACTACCAAGATTCTGGTATCTCGCGTGGAGGGGCAGCTTCAGCCCAAGAGACCAAACCCGCATGGTCGTCCTCGGATAGGAAAAGCCAAAAATGCTGAAAATCTACACTAACCGAAACCGCCACATTGCGAACCCCATTTTTTGACAGGTAGTTATGAACCTTGCCCAGTTTAACCTGTCTGCGCGACCAAGATTTATCAGGACGAAGAAACAGTCCCGCTGCCTTGTACCAGTTTAAGGATTCGGACTCGTAAACGGCGCACCCCTCACTCCAACCAGAGGTTACATCCGGACGATACGAACACAAAAAGGCTCCTTGCCGGCGCAGATGGTTCATCCGCCACAAGAAAAAGGCAGCCATTAAAGCCAGCAAAACTGCAATCAGTAAAATGATTAACAGGAAAACTTTTAGCGCCGTCATGTCCTAACTATAAGCCTTAAAAATGATTATTTTCGGTTTATAGTCCATCAACGATAATAGTCACCTGGTCTTGGTCTACAGATACAAACCCCGGAACCACCTCAAACACTTGGGCATCGGGATCGTTTTCTTTCTTGCCAACCTTAACCTGCCCCTTGCCAATGGTAGCTAAAAGAGGCTGATGACCTGCCATAATCCCGATTGAGCCTTCGGTAGTGGGCAGGGAGACAAAGCCTGCATGCCCACTAAACAGCTCCCCAGAGCGGGTAACTAACCGAACCGAAAGCGCGCTCATTAGGCAGATTCCTTCTGAATCTTCGCCCAATTGCGTTCCAAATCTTCGATACCACCGATATTGAAGAACGCCTGTTCTGGAACTTGATCGTATTGACCTTCGCAGATACGTTTAAATGCCTCAATGGTTTCAGCCAGCGGAACCGTAGAGCCAGCAACCCCGGTGAATTTCTCGGCCATATAGGTGTTCTGGGACAGGAACTGTTGGATCCGGCGTGCCCGGTTCACGGTGAGCTTGTCTTCTTCGGAAAGCTCATCCATGCCTAGAATCGCGATAATGTCTTGCAGTTCTTTGTTCTTTTGCAGAATCGACTTTACCTTGGTGGCAACCTGGTAATGCTCTTCACCCACATAAGTGGGATCTAAGATACGCGAGGTAGAAGCCAAAGGATCAACCGCCGGATACAGACCACGGGAAGCAATATCACGCGAAAGCTCGGTAGTGGCATCGAGGTGCGCGAAAGTAGTCGCCGGAGCGGGGTCGGTGTAGTCGTCAGCCGGTACGTAAATCGCCTGCAGCGAGGTAATCGAGTGTCCCGCAACCGAAGTAATGCGTTCTTGGAGTAGACCCATTTCATCGGCCAAGTTCGGCTGGTAGCCTACGGCCGAAGGCATATGACCCAGCAGAGTGGATACCTCTGAGCCAGCCTGGGTGAAACGGAAAATGTTGTCGATAAACAGCAGCACGTCCTGATGCTGCACATCGCGGAAGTATTCCGCCATGGTTAGACCGGTTAGCGGAATACGCAGACGAGTCCCCGGAGGCTCATCCATCTGTCCGAATACCAGTGCGGTCTTATCAAAAACTCCCGCCTCGTCCATTTCGTGAATCAGGTCGTTACCCTCACGGGTACGCTCGCCCACGCCAGCAAATACGGCCACACCGCCGTGATCTTGGGCAACGCGCTGAATCATTTCCTGAATCAACACGGTCTTGCCTACGCCTGCCCCACCGAACAAACCGATCTTGCCACCCAGTACATAGGGGGTGAGCAGGTCAATAACTTTAATCCCAGTTTCAAACATCTGGGTTTTGGATTCCAGCTGGTCAAAAGGAGGGGGATCACGATGGATCGGCCAGCGCTCTTTTACCTCTAGGGTTTCCCCTTCTTTCAGGTTCAAGCATTCACCAGTAACGTTAAATACGTGTCCCTTGGTAACGTCACCTACGGGGACTGAAATGGGAGCCCCGGTATCGGTAACTTCTTGTCCCCGAACCAGCCCGTCGGTGGGCTTTAACGCTAGACAACGAACTACGTCGTCGCCTAGGAACTGTGCCACCTCTAAGGTAAGTTTATGGGCGGGAGTGTCCTCGTCCACCTGAATCATGGTTTCCAGAGCGTTATACATCTCGGGAAGATGATCTGGCGGGAACTCCACGTCCACAATCGAGCCGATCACCTGGGAAACCCGTCCCACGCCCGTAGTCCGTTCGGTATCACTCATTAGAGTCTCCTTATTTCTTTGTTTCCTCTAGCGACCAGCGGCCAGGGCTTCTGCCCCACCGACGATCTCTGTTATTTCAGTAGTAATTTCAGCCTGACGTGCATTATTCGCCAGACGAGTATAACGCTCAATCATGTCCTGAGCGTTGTCATTTGCGGTATGCATAGCGGTTTGTCTGCTGGCCAGCTCACTGGCAGCTGCCTGTAAAAGAGCAGACCGAATCCGCGAACGCACATACATGGGTAGAACCTGTTGTACCACTGCCTCAGGATTGGGTTCGAACTGATAAAGAGGTGGAACGGGCCCGGTAGGTTTCCCAAGATTAATGTCCATCTCTTTAGCTTGTTCAGGGGTTACTACCTCTAGAGGTAGCATTTTGCGCACCTGGGGAATCTGACTAACCATATTTACGTAGCGAGTAAAGACAATATAGACCTCGCAAACGCTGTTGGTCGGATCTTCACCCAAAAAGTCTGTGGTTAAGGTATCAGCTATTTCATATGACTGTTCAATGGTAGGGGAATCCGAGTTACCCGTCCAAGATTTTTCTACCGCAATCCCGCGGAAACGAAAATAGCTCTCTGCTTTGCGCCCATAGCTGTAAAGAATTGGCTCCTTGCCCTCTTCTTTTAGCTCGCTAACCAGTTTTTCGGTTTCCCGCAGAATCGAAGCTGAATAGGCACCCGCCAAACCGCGGTCAGAGGTTACGCACATTATCGCAACCCGCTTGGTATCGGTACGTTCTTTAGTGACGGGATGATCAAACTTCGAGTGCGCAGCCAAGGCAGTCAAGGCCTGGGTAATCGCGGAATCAAAAGGAGCCGCTTGGGTGGCTGCTTTCCGCGCCTTACCAATACGGGAAGCCGCAATGAGCTCCATCGCATGAAAAACTTTACCTAAAGTCTCAGTAGCGTTAATCTTCTGCTTGTATATCCGTTGCTTACCGCTCAAGGTTATTCCTTTTTACTGCTACCGGTTGAAGCACCAAGAACCAATTTTTCCTGACCGCGTTCTACTTCAGTTTCCTCTTCAGCTAGATTAACTTCTGCGCCTACCAAACCCTGGTCAGATAGGAAACCACTGCGGAATTTCTCTACCCCAGCCTTAAGTTCCTGCTCGGTTTCACTGTCAAAGAGACCAGTCTGTTTAATTTTAGCGGGAACACCAGTATGGGAATGCAAGTATTCAAGCATTTCGGTCTCGAAACGATGCACATCCTTAACTTCGATATCGTCCATATAGCCGTTAGTGCCTGCCCAAATAGAGCAAACCTGATCTTCGACCTCAAAAGGAGTAGCCTGAGGCTGCCGCAGCAGTTCCATCAGCCGCGCACCCCGAGTGAGCTGCCGCTTAGTGGTGGCATCTAAATCGGAAGCGAACATCGCGAAAGCCTGCATATCCCGGTACTGCGCCAAAGTAATCTTCAAAGTACCGGAGACTTTCTTCATCGCCTTGACCTGCGCGTCGCCGCCTACCCGGGAAACTGAAATACCTACATCCACGGCCGGACGCTGGTTAGAGTTGAACAGGTCAGACTGCAAGAAAATCTGCCCATCGGTAATCGAAATAACGTTGGTAGGAATATAGGCCGACACATCATTGTCTTTGGTTTCAATCAAAGGCAATCCGGTCATCGAGCCTCCACCCAGTTCATCAGAAAGCTTGGCGCAGCGTTCTAGGAGACGAGAGTGCAGGTAGAACACGTCACCGGGGTAGGCTTCGCGCCCCGGCGGACGGCGTAGCAATAGGGAAACGCTACGATAGGCTTCAGCTTGCTTGGAAAGATCGTCAAAAATGATGAGGACGTGCTTACCCTGGTACATCCAGTGCTGACCGATAGCGGAACCGGTGTAGGGTGCCAGATACTTAAAGCCGGCGGAATCAGAAGCCGGAGCTGCCACGATAGTGGTGTACTCCATCGCGCCAGCCGCTTCGAGCTGCCCACGGACGCTGGCAATAGTAGAACCTTTTTGTCCGATAGCCACGTAAATACAACGAACCTGCTTGTTCGGGTCTCCACTTTCCCAGTTCTTACGTTGATTTAGAACCGCATCAATCGCAATGGCAGTTTTTCCGGTTTGGCGATCCCCAATAATCAATTGGCGCTGGCCACGCCCAATCGGAATCATGGTGTCGATGGCTTTCAGACCGGTCTGCAAAGGCTCGTGAACCGATTTACGCATCATTACCCCCGGAGCCTGTAGCTCCAAGACACGGCGTCCTTCCAGATTGGAGATTTCCCCCATGCCATCAAGAGGACGTCCCATGGGATCGACCACACGCCCTAGATAACCATCACCAACCGGCACAGATAGCACTTCCCCAGTGCGACGTACTGGTTGTCCCTCCTCGATACCAGAGAAATCTCCCAAAACAATCGCGCCAATAACCCTATCTTCCAGGTTCATGGCTAAACCGGTAGTGCCATCTGCGAATTTCAGCAGCTCGTTTGCCATTACTCCCGGGAGACCCTCAATACGGGCAATCCCGTCCGCTGCCATTACCACGTGTCCTACTTCTTCTTCAGTAGAACGTGTCGGCTCGTAGGAGCTAACGAAATCCGCCAGAGCCTCGCGAATCTTTTCCGGTTGGATTTGAAGTTCAGCCATGAATCTGCCTTTTCTTAACGTTCCGGTCTTTAACCGACCAATTTCTGTTTAGTTTTATTAATAATCGTAGCCAGGGAGCCGTCAAAAACTTGGGAACCAACCCTAACTTTTATGCCACCTATCAGCGAAGGAAGCACGCTAACTTGTAAATAGATATCTTTGCCGTATCGCTGAGACAAGATTTTTTGCAAGCGCTCTGCTTGGCTCGGTTGCAACGGGGTCGCGACCTGTACGGTTGCCACCAGTTTATCCGCCGCCTTTGCCAACTCCCGCCGCAGATGCCGCAGGGCAGAGGTCAAGGAAGTCACTTCCTCGATGTTACGTTGCCGATTAACCGCCTTTATTACCCGCGATATTAAGCAGAAAGCCGGTTGAGAAAGCTTATCCCCAAGCAGCTGCTTTAAAAGACGAATACGATTATCTGCGTCTCGGTTACGATCAGATAAAGCTGAGCGAACATCGGGGTTATTGCGGACAAACTGCTCGAAAGCGAAAATCTCATCCGCTAAGGCTATAGCCTTCTCATCTTGCATTGCTCCCAAGCGCACCGCATGAAACCCCAAGTTTTCAAAAACACTCGCAATTTCATCTTGCCTAGAAAGCGTGGTTACAGCGACTTGAGCAGCCTCTTTTACCTCGGAAGAGAGCTGGGGAGCCACCGCCGATAACAGAGCCGTTTTGTCATCGACACTTCGAGACGGATCGGTGAGCGCAGCTGCCAGTCGCGCGGAGGATTGAACCAAATCAGAAAGGTTGAACCACTGATTTGCCCAGTTGTAAGTAGTCTCGCTATTGGGACTGTGCGCTTGAGCAAGAGAGTTTTCTGCCTGTTCAAGAGCTGCTCTACTGGAGGCACGCATTAGTTACTAACACTTTCTTTTTCCGACGAGACTGCTAACTGATCTAAGAAACGATCAACTACCCGAGCCGATAGCTCCCTATCTGTCAATTGCTCACCAACGATTTTCTCTGCTAGTTCACTGGCAAGTAATCCCACTTCGGTTTTTAGGGATATTTCAGCTGCTTGACGGTTAGCTTCTACCTGCCGGTTAGCATTGAGACTGATTCGCTCGGCTTCTTGCTCGGCTTGTTCTTTTGCCTTTGCAATTATCCGGCTCGCATTCGCGTGCGCATCTTCACGAATCTGGGCAGCTTCTTCATGAGCTGCCTGTATTTCTCGTTGGGCTTTAGAATCAGCCTCGGCTATTTCCCTTTTAGCCTTGTCAGCCATTTCTAAACCGGTACGGATAGTGTCGGCCCGTTCCTCAGTGAGCTGCCGGTACTTTGGGTATACGAATTTTAAAACCACCAAGAAAAAAATGGCAATGATGATGGCAGACCAGATTACTTCCGGTAATGCCGGCAGCAGAATGCTGTGTTCTTCACCGCCCGAGGCTGCCTGTATCATCTGTAACATTTAATCCGCCCTCTATTTGAACAGGAAGCCGGCAACCAAACCGATTAGAGCTAGTGCTTCTACGAAAGCAATACCAATAAACATATTGGTGGTGAGACGACCACCCAGCTCTGGCTGCCGTGCCATAGATTCTTGGGTTTTGCCAATCAAAATCCCGATACCAATGCCAGGTCCTAGGGTGGCCAGACCATATCCGATAGTAGCTAGAACGCCCAAACTCATAATATTTTCTCTTTCTTTTCTTGTTTTCCCCGTATCCAGTTCGCTTTGATACGGAAGTCTTTTAATGTGCTGGGTGAACCGAAAGGTTCACGTATACCGATGACAAAATCGCAAAAATATACGCCTGTAAGAACGCCACCAATATCTCAAAAGCGGTACAGGCAATTGCGGCTACAAAGGTAACTAAAGAAATAATCTTCATTCCGCCGCTGGCCCACAATAAGAAGTAGTTAGTGGCCAGAATGGTCAGAGCTAACAAAATATGTCCCGCAACCATATTGGCCAAAAGCCGCACAAACAAGGTAAAAGGCCGAATAATGAACGTGGAAATAAACTCGATTGGAGTTAGTAACACATACAGAACTTTGGGAACATTCGGGGGAAAGAGGGAGGATTTCATGAAGCCCCCAAAGCCCTGCGCCCCAATTCCGGCAGCCACAAAAAGTACCCAAGAAAACAGTGCCAATATCAAGGGAACTCCGGCCACAGATGAACCCGCGATGTTAAGCCCCGGAATCACTCCCGCTATGTTCATGAACAACACCGTGAAAAAGATTGCGGTGATAATCCCGTTATAGCGACGTGCATATTCCTTGCCCATAATGGCTTCCGAAATGCTTTCGCGACAAAAATCCAAAAGATATTCCATCGATGACTGCGCCGTACCTGGAACCAACTTTGCCCGACGCACATAAAGGAAAGAAACCAGCAAAAACAGGGTCAGCATTACCAGACGCACCAACACAATCCGGTTCAGTTCAAAGGGAGTACCGGCAAACGCAATCACCGGGGGGAAGAATTCATCAATGGTAGGTGCCTCGAAACCGCTTTGCGGTATCAGGGTGGTTAGCCCACTGAGCATTGGTGACACTGTCTGTTCCCTTCATTTCTGCCACGCGATTGAAACCTGTGTTTCAGGCTCTATTCTAACGCCTTAGTTTTACTTCAAGAACCCGCTCTAGAATATCTAATGATTAACTTAACATAGGACTTGCGTCCCCGAGAACTTGGGTTTTCTTTATGAAGATTTTAGCTTCACTAGATTCTCCCGATAATTAACCTATTGGATTTTGATACCACTGCGGCTTCACCAATAGTGGTTAGTAAAATCGCGATTACCAGAACCAAGAAAATCGTAGGGTTATCCACCTGGGATATAGGTCGCAGCGCCGCCACTGCCACCAAAACTATGAGCAGTTTCACTAAATAAGCCCCAAATACATAGGTTGTAGTGCGCAAAGGATTACGTAAAACCAGCTGATTGGCACCAATACCAATCGCCGCAACTACCCACATAATCGCCAATGCGCAAACCGCCCCCAAAACTCCGGAAAAACCTCGTATTAGACCCGCCGGCGGAATCGCCACCACCGTCAAAAAAGCCAAAATGATAACCACCGCACGATTGCCTTTACGAATTGCCAAGCGCGCCCCATAGCGATTTTCAATCGCAGAAGAAGTAGCTACCTGGTCTTTTGTAGCTGCCAGTTTTACGGGTTTGCCCCGCTTTACCGTTACCTCTCTGTCAGAACCGCACGATGCGTCCTCTTTCATAACTCGTCCTTTTCTAGTAAGTGACGTGGATAAGAGCCCGTAAAATAATAGCTACGCAAACCTGGCAAATAAGAAATGGTGACCAGCAGACAAAGCACTCCCCCTCCCACAGCCAGCAACAGCTCGGGCAGCCAGTTCAGTTTCAATAGACAAACCGCGAGCAGCGAAAAGTATAGTGCCCAAAGATACATCACCAGAACTGCACGCCGATGGGAGTGCCCCATTTTTAATAGACGATGATGTAAATGCTGACTATCAGGCTTAATAGGGGTGTCTCCTCGACCTACGCGACGAATTACTGCCATGATGGTGTCCAGGAATGGCAAAATTAATACGGCAACTGGTAAAAGCAAGGGAATCGCGGCCGGTAAGAACTGGGAGCCACCGATAGAGGCGGGGTCAATTTGCCCGGTAACCACGATGAACATACAGGAAATAGTGAGCCCCAGCAGCATAGAACCCGAATCCCCCATAAAGATGGTGGCGGGATGGAAATTTGAAAATAGAAATCCAAGACAAACCCCCACGATTACTATCCCAATCATGGCAGCAAAAGAGGCATAGCTTTGGGCATTGGTAAGACGAATTAAAAGATAAGAGTAGACAAAGAATGCTCCGGCTCCAATCAAGGTGATTCCGGCTGCAAGCCCGTCAAGACCATCTACAAAATTTACGGCATTGATTGCAAACACGATTATCAACACCGTAACCATTATCGACATCCGAGTAGACGGGATAGTGATACCAAAAACTGGGAAAGATATGACTTGAATACCCTGCCAAGCCACGGCAGTGGCAATCAGGATTTGTCCCGATAGTTTAGTCCACCAGGTTAAATCGTAAATATCATCCACCACGCCCAAAATGGTTATAGCGAGTGAACCAAAAATCAATGCCCAGACTTGCGGGTCAGCATAAAACTGCGAAAAATAGGGCATTTGCCGAGAAATCAAAAATGCTCCCACCATCCCCAAAAGCATTGCAATTCCCCCTAAACGGGGGGTCGGAACGGTGTGGACATCACGTTCACGAACCGGAGTTACCACATGGAGGGCTAGGGAAATGCGACGCACTATTGGGGTCGCTAAGAAAGTAATCGCCATCGCAATTACTCCCAGCAACAGATAGGCTTTCACGGTTCCTCCCTAGTCATTGGCTACTTTTCCAGCTACTGCCTTTAGCTCATCGACCCCAATCGCCCCCATACGCAGCAACCAGTAGTCGCCTCCTATAACTTTAATGATGGTTGAGGGTTTCCCAATCGGGCTTTTCCCAGCATCTACATAATCTGCGACTTTATCCCCGAAATAGTCTCGTGCTTGGGTTGCCGATTGCGCCGGGGAACAGCCATGTAAGTTAGCGGAAGTAACCGCGAGCGGTCCGGTTACCTCCATTAATTCCAAGAGATCTTTTTGATTTGGCTGCCGGATTGCTACCGTACCTCCAGTTATCCCCAAATCTAACGATAAATCTTCGCGAGCAATGATCACAATAGTGAGCGCTCCAGGCCAGAAGCTATTCATAAATTTTTTAGCTAGAGGAGGTATCTCGGGGACTAAAGATTCTACTTGCGAAATACCGCTAACTAATACCGGGGAGGGGAAGTCGCGCCCTCTGCCTTTAGCGGTTAGCAATTTATCAACCGCAGAGGACGAAAAGGGGTCAGCCGCAATTCCATATACGGTGTCGGTGGGTACCACCAGCAGTTTCCCGGATTTAATCTGGGTGTTTAGGTGGGCAATATCTTTATTATTTAGCGGAGTGCGCATACCTGCATACTAGCGTTTTTGCTGCGTTCACGCGCGTAGGTTACTACCGCAGTACCCAGCCAAATACACAGCAAAGAGCTTCCAGTGAGCCAAATATCGCGCTGCCCTCCGGTCTTCGCTAAGTCCGGAGGACTAGCCGGGATAGAGGGAGCAGAATCGGGGGCGTTTTCTGGAGGTTTACTACTTTGACTTGCTGGTTCTGTATTTTGAGGAGTCTGGGTAGGAGCAGACGAAATACTTGCTGGCGGGGCAGAACTACTAATGGGTTTATCGATAGGGGCTTCCTTAAAACTCAAGGAAGCGTTGGGGGTAGGGTCTACGGCAAAAGCAGAGGACGTGAAAACTATAGGGAGGAAAGCCGCAGCTGCTACCGCTACTGCCGAACGCTGCCACGACCTCATTGACTACTCTTTCTCCCATTTGCCAGCCACTTTAGTTAAAAGATTAGCATTATCTCAGGTGGGAATTAAACTTATTTCCTATTTTTTTGCGAAAAGATATCGATTACGACCAGTAAGGTCGCGCCGCGTCCTCGCCTTAGAAAATCCGATACCGGTGGCATAGCTATTAAGCTGTTCCCCTTGGCTAGGGTCATGTTCCATTGCCAATACTCCCCCGGGCCTTAGCAATCGAAAAGCCTGTTTCACGGTTCGGGTGGGAATCAGCAACCCGTTTTCTCCCCCACCCCACAGGGCTAGCGGGGGGTCACGGAGAGCTTCAGGCTGGTCTATAGCTCCCTCAGGTACATAGGGCGGGTTGGATACGATGAGGTCAAAGCGTCCAGCTTGCTTTGCCCACAACTGCTCATCAGCTACATCTGCACAGGTAATCTGGATTCGTTCGCCCTGTCGGGGATAGCGGTTGAGATTCTTTTTTGCCACCCCTAACGCTTTTTCACTAATCTCGACCATGAACACTCGACAGGAGGGAAGCGCGTGCGCGAGAGCAAGGGCAATCGCGCCAGATCCAGCACAAAGATCGGCGACCAGCTGCGCGCCTTGAGCCGCCTCGGTTTGTAACGCCAGTTCCACCAGATACTCGGTTTCGGGGCGCACGATGAAAGCATCGGGGCTAGAAAATAGGCAGAAAGAACCAAAATACATTTCTTTTAATAGATGTTGTAAAGGTTCATGATTGCAGCGCCGTAAAACCAGGTCGCGAAAGGTTCTCGTTTGCGAAACCGTTAATTTTTCGGGCGCAAATAGATATTCCTTAGCCTGACAAACGGCACAGTACAATCGTTGAATTTCTTGAGCCGGAACTATTTGAGCCTGAATATAGCGACTGCGCGCCCAACTATAGGCTTGTTCGCGAGTGAGGACGTCCTCTTGGTTCACGGGAAATAATAGCCAATCCTATTTGTCGTCCGATTTTCCGGATAACTTGGCGAGTCGATGCTCTTCATCAAGTTTAATTGCGGAGTCAATCACTGGTTGCAACTGTCCGTTCAGTACCTGGTCGAGGTTATATGCCTTGTAACCAGTGCGATGATCTGCGATTCGGTTTTCTGGGAAGTTGTAGGTGCGGATACGTTCAGAGCGATCAACGGTACGCACCTGGGAATGTCGCTGCTCGGCGGCTTCGGCTTCCCTTTTGGCATCCTCTTCTGCTTTCAGGCGCGCCCGGAGCACCCGGAATGCAGCCTCCCGGTTTTGGATTTGAGACTTTTCGTTCTGCATACTGACAACGATTCCGGTGGGGATATGGGTTAGACGAACCGCAGAATCGGTAGTATTAACCGACTGTCCACCAGGACCAGAGGAGCGGAACACATCTACCCGCACATCATTTGGATCAATCTCAACTTCACCGGTATCTTCTGCCTCGGGCATAACAAGCACTCCTGCCGCTGAAGTGTGGATTCTACCCTGAGACTCAGTAACCGGCACTCGTTGAACCCGGTGAACCCCACCCTCGTATTTCAGATTTGCCCAAACTCCATCCTCGGGAGCAACATTCCCCTTGGCTTTAATCGCGATTTGGGCATCCTTAATCCCACCCAGGTCATTCAAAGTAGAGTCCATAACCTGCACAGTCCAGCCTTTATCTTCGGCGTAGCGCTCATACATTCGCAGTAAATCTCCCGCGAATAGGGCGGATTCATCCCCGCCCGCCCCGGCTTTAATCTCCATAATCACATCCCGAGCATCATCGGGGTCGCGCGGAGCCAGAATCTTACGTAATTTGTCGAGGGCTCTTTCTTGAGCTGCTTGCACAAGGGGAAGCTCCTCAGCGAATTCGGGGTCTTCCTTAGCTAATTCTTTAGCGGCTTGCAGGTCTTCTTCCGCGTCTTTCCAAGCCGTATAGGCTTTAGCGATTTGGGATAGTTGCGCGTGCCTACGTCCAATCTTGCGGGCTTTAGCCTGGTCTCGCGCCACGCTGGGATCACCCATTTTCATTTCTAACTCAGTTTTTTCAGTAATCAGCGCTTCAATAGCTTCCTGATCTACAGGTGATGACACGGGTACTCCTAGGTTTTCAATAATGACCAATTCCCAGTCTACGTTCTTGCGCGCCAGGAATAAACTACAAGCTAGCTTTCAAGGGTAGGCAATCAGTTTCAAGTTCGGGTGCTTACCATAGCTAACTCTTAGCGAGTCAGATAAACGATTACTGATAATCGCTGCATTTGCAAGGATAGAGCTAGCTATTCGCAAGCTAGCAAAACTCTTCGGACGGTATCTGAAAGATGTAGTAGATACCAAAAGGTGTGGTCGATTAGTAATCGACCACACCTTTGATTAAAACTTATTTGTTGCGGTTGCGTTTTCCGTAACGAGCCTCGAAGCGGGCTACCCGTCCTCCGGTATCCATAATCTTTTGCTTACCGGTGTAGAACGGATGGCAAGCCGAGCACACATCTACCCTCATAACACCAGAGGTAATAGTGGAACGGGTTTCAAAACTGTTTCCACAGGTACAAGTAACCGTGGTAGGGACATATTCGGGATGGATTCCCTGCTTCATGATTTCTCCTTGGATTCTAAGAGCCCCGGGTCCAAATGTGGGTTACAAACGGTGAACCGGAACCGGATTAGATTATGCCACCTTTCACGCCGATAATGCCAGCTAGAAGAACAAAATGTGTCCGGGGCTACCTTTCAGCGCTTCCCTATCTGCGCCATGTTCGTTATCCGAAAAAATTTTCTTATAACAATCTCATAACAAGAGATGGTCTTGACCAAGGTTACCGCAGGTCAAGCGGGTAGGAATACCTATTTACCCGCACTGTGAGCATACTTACCTAACCTTGAGGTAGCGAACCTAATAATCACAGTTAGGATAAAGATGTTGTTTTGATTAGCCAGTTTGGAAGCATCGGTATAAATGTCTAAGAAAGCAAAAATCTCAATCGGTATTGTCATTGGCGTGCTAGTGGCATTGATTGCAGCCTTTGCAATCTACGTCTCTTACTACGCTGTGGGGAAAAAGGCTCTCCCCGGCACCACCGTGGGGGAAGTTAAAGTATCAGGAATGACTGCTGCCCAAATTCAGCGGCAGCTAGAAAAAACCCAAACCAGCGGTAAAGCCACCTTCTCCGGCAAGGGAATCCAACAAGTATCTTTTACTCCCCAAGAAATCGGCTACCGGGTTAGCGCTGCTTCCACCGCTGAAAACGCTACTGCTCGCAGCAGTGTTTTTGACTATGTGAGCAGCCTATTTACTTCCCGGAAGCTACCAATTGCTCACACCGTAGATCCCGCCATTACCAATGCCCTATCGCAAGAAATATCAAAATCAATAAAAGATGCTAAACCGGCTACCGAGCCCAGCGTAAAAGTTAATAAAGACGGAACCGGATTTGAGACGGTTGCCGGAAAGGACGGTTTCGGAGCAGACACTAAAGCACTGATAACCGCTGCCGAAAAAGTAATGAATACCCAAAAAGATCAGGCTATAGAGATAAGCGTGGGGGCAGTCAAACCACTAGCCGACCTGGAAACCGCTCAAAAGCTAGCTGAACTTGCTACCAAAAACCTGCAAACCAAAGTGGCTATTAAAGCCGGAGACAAAGAAATAACTGCTGACCAAAAAACCAAAATTAGCTTCACTCAAATCCCCCCCGTAAGCAAAAACGCTAAGCTGCAGGCAAATGAGAAAGCGGTGAACGAGTGGGTAGAGGCGAATAAGAAAGCCATTGAAGTCAAGAAAGTTGATGGAAAACGTTTCGTTAATAGTGGCGGTAAAGTACTAAAAACCGAGGTAGAAGCAAAAGATGGGGTTACGGTAAGTAATATCGATAAAGTAGCCCAGGAAATCTCCAATAAATTCCCAAATGGGATTGACAGTTCTCCCTCATATGAAACCAAAGTTGAGAAAGCTACTACCAAGGATAAAACCGTTGCTGATGGCGCAGAAAAGTTAGCCTATATGGCAGCTCCCGGTGAAAAGTGGATTGATGTAAATCTTTCAAATTACACGGTCACCGGATACGAGGGAGCTACTGTAACTAAAGGACCGGTATCTATGGTTCCTGGCGCTCCCGCTACCCCAACTATTCAGGGTACCTTTGCTATTGACCGCAAGTATCGTTCTAAAACCATGCGCGGTTTTAACATTGACGGAACCCCGTACACTACCCCGAATGTACCCTACGCAATGTATTTTTCAGGAGGATACGCCCTGCACGGCGCTCCTTGGCGTGGCTCTTTTGGGTGGGGTGGTCCTGGTGGATCCCACGGCTGTGTAAATATGCCGGTATCAGCAGCCGGTCAGTTCTATAACTGGGCTCCGCTAGGTACTGTGGTTGTTTCTCACCGCTAACCAGCGGTCTGGATAAACCCTCAGGCGAAAGCACAAAATCCCCTCTAACCTGGGTATCCCCTAAAATCTAGCTACTGCTACTACTGCTAGGGGAAACTACCTACCCTAGTTAGATAACAGCCAGGAAATAATCTGGTTTCCGCTGGCACGCAGCCCGTCGTGGTGCAAATCCTCTTTCTCCAAGATATTTGCTCCCATAACTCTGCCGGTATTTAGCGATAGGGCGCGGGGAACGAAAATGTCGTCCCGGTAAACCACTGCATGTATCGGAACTTGGTTTTCCGCCAATTTCTGCGGGTCATAGAGTACCGGCCACTCGGTTTCCGCCGCCAAATCATCTGCCAGTCCCGCTAGGGACTTGAGCGCAGGATCGCGGGTAAACACCCAGCTACCAAAATGTTCCCCAGTAAGATAATAAGGTTGGGTCTTATCGAGGGGATCGGCAGCTTGGGCAAATCCGGGAGCTTTTTCGCGAATCCGATCTGCCGCCCAGGCAGTGGGTTCCACTTCGCTTTGCGGAACCGCGTTCCCGTAAATAGTTTCATGCAAGAGGGCGTAGAGGGGATCCAGAGCAAAACTGACTCGTCCTCCTACCTGTCCTAAAAATTCTTGGGTGAGGTGACGTTTACCCCCAATCTGCACAAACGGCGCCTCGAACAGGTAGCGCAGATTTTCCAGGCCAAGCGTGCGTCCCAGCTCCAGACCTACCTGTCTAATCCGATTGGGGGTCAGTTTTTCTCCATTAGGTAGGTATTCATCGTGTTCTAGCACGTGTGCACAGGTTTGCCGAACCGCTTCTTCCATACCGGGCAGGGCGTAGAACTCTTGGCAACGCCGGGCGGTGGCCGCGAAAGTTTGCTCGTAAATCCGGTTTACCTTGGTCAGCCCCGGCAGCCCCCCGGTTATATAGGCTTTTTCGATAGCCTCGGGAAAGCGAGACAGATAGGCGGTAATAATAAAGCCACCAAAGCTTTGCCCCATCACCGTCCATCTTTTTATCCCCAGGGCGCGGCGCAGCGCTTCGGCGTCCCCTACAATCTGGTCGGCACGCATCAGTCGCAACCAGGCTCCAGCGCGGTTTCCTAGAGCAGGAATAGTGACATTATCGAGCGGGGTGGAGCGCCCAGTTCCCCGCTGGTCAAGCATGATTATCCGGTATTTTTCCAGGGCAGCACCGAACCAGGGAGAAGACCAGTCTGCCGGACGAGAGCCTTTACACCCCGGGCCGCCTTGGAAATAAATCAGATAGGGACGGTTTTCCTCATCGTCAAGGGCGATTTCGCGGGCATAGATTTCGATATTGGTTTGCTTGATTTCCGCATCTACCCAGGGAGGCAGGAACTGGCTGTCTGGTGTCGAAATATCGGAGTTTCCCGGCGCTTTTGGCCGGGGTTGTTCGCCGGAATTAACCGCAAAAAGCTCGCTCTGCACCCCGGTTTCCTGGATATCTGCCCCTCGTTCCAGGTTTACTACCGGATTTTTCGCCGAGTCCGGGAACAGGTTTAACGCTACTTCCGGATGGTAGAGAGGGACAGTGAGGACGTGTTCGCGGATCAGGTAACGTCCTTGACGATATTCTTTGGGGTTAGGATTTTGTTCTAATTTCGGGTAAAGAGGGCGCGCGAGGGGGGACGTCGGAGCGGCAGGTTTTTGCTGATCGTTAGTTTCGCGACGTCCTTTTGACTTCCGTTCTTGTACGGAACTATCGGCGCTAGCACCTGCGGTATCACAAGCTAGCCCACCGGCGTTCTCCTTGCCGGTATTCCAGCCTGGCCCGAAATCCGCCTCCCGAGGAGTCCCCGTCTGGTATGCCTTTGCAATCGCCTGGGCATGGGAGTCTGCCTGTTCATTGAGGGGATGTCCGGCGTGCCCCTTTACCCATTCGAAGCTAACTTTGCCCCTCCTGGCAGGGTCAGATAGTAACTGATCTAGACGTTTGACCAGTTCCAGGTTGGCTACCGGTTTACCACCGCCAGTTTTCCATCCCTTTTTCTTCCAGCCGAACCGCCATTTCGTCAAAATATTAATCACATACTGGGAGTCCGCCTGGATCAATAAATCATCATTCATACCCGCAGTTTCGGTGAGTAAATCGGCTACTGCCATCAGTTCTGCCTGATTATTAGTTCCTAGCGTGAAACCACCAGCGCTCCAACAATCAGGAGACAGATACCAACACCAGCCGCCGGCACCGGGGTTTCCGAGGGAGGAACCATCTGTTGCTGCGATAATCATCTGCGCTCTCCTAACTGCACACCTGGAAAATCAAAATAACCTGGGGACGCCTCCCGGCGTCCCCAGGTTATCAGTACACAATCAGATTAACCGCCACGGCAAAGCAATTATTTACTTAGCCCGATGCTGCAAACACAGCATTTAAAACTAGCGATTATCTAGTCTCTATCCCCGACTTAGCAGCCTAGTGCCAGAAATGGCGAGTACCGGTCAAGTACAGGGTTACGCCGGCTTCTTGACAGGCTTTGATAGTGTCTTCGTCGCGAATCGATCCACCGGGCTGCACAATGGCTTTCACGCCTGCCTCAATCAGGGATTGAGGGCCATCAGCGAAGGGGAAGAACGCATCGGAGGCAGCCACCGAACCACGCGCCCGCTCGGGGGCAGCTTCACCTTCCGGTGCCTGCCCCAAAGTATTGGCGCGTTGAACTGCCAGAGCACAAGAATCTACTCGGTTCACTTGCCCCATCCCGATACCGACAGTGGCCTGTTCTTTTGCCAGCAAAATGGCATTTGACTTCACTGCCCGCACTGCTTTCCATGCAAAAGCTAAATCTGCCAGAGTGGCTTCATCAGCTGGTGCGCCCGCCGCTAAAGTCCAGTTTTCCGGATTATCGCCCTCGGCCTGCAAGCGGTCGCGAGTTTGCGCCAACATTCCCCCACTGATCTGCCGGAATTCCCACTGCACCGGGGCGTCTGCGTCAATCCGCAAAATCCGCAGATTCTTCTTGGTCTGTAGCAGCTTTAAGGCTTCTTCTTCGTATTCAGGGGCAATAATTACTTCTGTGAAAATCGGTTTCACCTGCTGCGCCATCTGCAAAGTAACCTCACGGTTACAAGCAATCACTCCGCCATAGGCCGATAGTGGGTCGCAACCGTGCGCCAATAAGTGCGCCTTCGCTACGTCCTCGGCGACTGCAATCCCGCAGGGGTTAGCGTGTTTGATTACCGCCACGCAAGGCTCGCTATGGTCGGTGGCTGCCCGCCAAGCCGCATCGGCATCGGTGTAGTTGTTGTAGCTCATGGGTTTGCCGCCCAGCTGCTCTGCCTGCGCCAGACCGCCCTCTTCATCGGTGAAACGATAGACCGCGGCCTCTTGATGCGGGTTCTCCCCATAACGCAAGCTGTGTAGTTCTTTGAGCTGTGGTTTCCACTGTTCTAAGTTAGGCAGGGCGCTGCCAGCGGTAGCTTCATCCTCGCCCTTTAGTTGCTTCGCAAACCAGGAAGAAATCTGGGTGTCATAAATGGCGGTGTGGTTGAAAGCCATAGCTGCGAGTTCGCGACGCTCCGCAGCAGTGAAGCCTCCGCGCTGTAGGGCAGCAGCTAAATCGTCGTAGGAACTAGGATCAACAATCACCGCTACATCGGCGTGATTCTTGGCGGCCGCCCGAATCATTGACGGCCCTCCAATATCAATTTTTTCGATACAATCAGCGAACCCGGCGCCGGAAGCTACCGTATCGGCGAAGGGATAAAGATTGCAAACCACCAGGTCAATCGGGGTTACTTTGAGTTCTTCTAGCTGGGCAACATGGGCAGGAAGCTCCCGGTTAGCCAAAATCCCGGCATGAATCAGCGGGTGAAGGGTTTTTACCCGTCCATCGAGGCATTCGGGAAACCCGGTTACCTGGGAAACTTCGGTTACCGCTACCCCGACAGCGGCAATCACTTGAGCAGTAGAACCGGTGGAAACAATTTCAACCCCAGCTGCCTGTAGGTTTTTCGCCAGTTTATCGAGGCCGATTTTATCATAGACGCTGACCAGGGCACGTTTAATGGGTTTTATTTCGCTCATGACGTGGGAATCCTTTTGTTGCATTCTTTGTCCAGCCCAGGCGAGCGACTGTCCTTTTACGTTCCCCAGTGGTTATCCACTTTTTTCGCCAGTCACGTTAAAACCAGTCTACCCTGCTGGCTTCGGTGGCGAAAGTTAGTCTTGGTCGGGAATTTCGATGGCTTGGGTGGAAGTGTCGTCAGCGTCGCGCCGGGGTTTGCCTGCACGCAAGCGGCCTCGTTTGAAAACTGAACGTTTTATTACTGGCCGCGTCAATTCTGCTTCCGGGAGGCGCTGGGCAGAAGATTTAATTTTTTCCAATTCCCGCTGTTCTTTCGCAATAACTTCATCGGTTTTGCGCTCTGCCCAATCGGTGGCCAGGTCTTTTATTTCCTCGGTATCTACCGGCAGGGCTCCCCTAGAGCGCGCAAACTTTTCTTCCGGGCTCTGCCGCGGGGCAGCTGGCTTAGCCACATGGTCAGCTTGCGATTTTTCGGTAGTTTCGAGGGCGTCCTCGCTGTCTTTACCGACAGCTTCAGTCTTTTTACCCGACTTGGCTTCGCTATCATTTCCTTCACCAGCGGGGACAGTTTCCGAATCTGTCATCGGAAGCTCTGACGGTGGCGCTACTTGTTCAGTTTCCGTCACCTCATTCGCACCTGAGGGCACTTCCTGCGCCTCACTATCTCCGGTCGCCTGCGGCTTCGCGGAACTATCCTCTCCGCCTGTTTCCTGCGTATCGGCTTCCGCGTCCTCATCCGTAACCGCGCCCTCGGCGCTAAGAGGATTTCGGGAGTGCAGTTCTTTCGCTTTTTCCTTCGCTGCTGCTATCCCTTGGCGACTAACGCGCAAACTCGCCCTCCTCGCCCTAAAGAAATTATCTGCCAGGTAGGCACGAGCACGAGGGTGCAAAACCACTCCTACCAGTACTATCGGCAACCAAACTAGGATAAATCCCATAGCGGCAGTAGCCAGCGGTTGCGCCCCCCAAACCGACATTCTCCCCGTTCCTATAGACCCGGAAGCTAGGAAACAGAACCAAGCGGTGAGCACTGTAAAAGAAAGCGCCCCAACCAGGAAAGACGCTATATGAGAAAAGAAATCAACCCGCGCCATCGAGGTGTAAAGCCCATATCCAACTACGAGACTACCCGCTACGATTAGCGCCAACACCCAGTATCCGGGAGTTTGATTTGGCAGCGCCCCCAAAATAGGGACTGCCGGAATCGGCCCGGCTTTCACCTGAGTGAGAGAGCGGACAGTACCAGTCCCCTGCGCAAAACCCGGACCTAACACCCAGGTCAGCGCCCAAGTTTGCACAGTAGGCAGATACAGCAATTGCGCCAGCCAAATCAAAATCCCTGCCCCTAGGGAAACTCCGTAAAGGTCATAGATTTTATCAACCGTCGAAAAATGCGAAAACACTTGAGTGAGCACCAGAATCAAGGTGATGAAACCGAAGAACACAAACACTTTCCAGCCACTGCGAACTCCGGACACCACCCAACCGGGAACCGTCCAAGTGCTACTGGCGCCGTCCCAGCTGCGTTCGTCCCGGTCAATGCCCAGACGGCGGTTTTCTAAATCTTGGCTATAGGCGTAATCGGGATTGACAAGGCGCGCCCGCAAAGCTCGGCTTTGCGCATTCAAATAATCTAAACGGTATTTCAGACGCGATTTAAAGTTACGCAACGCAGGTTTAACTTCTTTAGGGCGCTGCTCTCGGTCAAAAAGATAAAAAGCATAGATAACTGTAGCGAAACCGTGGAGTAGCGCCCAAAAGAACAGTTCACTCAGGCTATAGGCTCCCCGCACCACCAAACCCACCAGGGTAGCTACCAGTGCTTGCGCGAGAGGATATACCCAGAGGATAGTTTTACTTTCGAGGACGAGACGGTGCGCGAGATGCGCCCCCAACCATAGGTACGCAATCCACAAACCGAGGGGTATAAGCGACATGGTTGCCGCTTTCCCTAGAGTGAAATGCAAGGGAGTGGCGAACCCTAAAGCCCAAATACTAGAACCCACCGCCAAGGAATCTGTCCAGACAATATCTACTATCCACGGATTTGAAGAGGTAGAAAAATAAACTCCCGCGCAGCAAGCCAAGATAATAATCCAAGGAAAAACGCAGGTGATGAGAGCAGCTGCCACCATACGGGTAATTCCCGGTTGAATCCTAACCGTAAAGGTGCGTCGAGTTTTTTGCGAGGTAGCAACACCCTTTTCCCCCGCCCCCGCTTTTAGTGACCGTTTTGGATTCTTGGGCTTAATCGTGGAGGTACGGGTAGACCCTTTCCCCGCACCCGCAGGTTGCCGAAGAAATTTTTGAAAATTTAAACGCCGCACCATCTCTACTATTGTCCACTTTTTCAAAGAAATACCGCTTAGGCACACCGCATATAGTAGCTGAGAATCCGAAATGAGTCAGGGAGATAGCGCAAGGTCGCCCTCCCCCACAGAGTTTTTTAGGTAGGAGGATTAGCGGCTATCGGATGCCCATATCTTAGCTAACCGGCAGATAGCAGGTTTGCTGCTAGTGGAGCGCGTTGAAGACTTCCCGCACCAACTGGGCAGTTTGAGAGGGAGTCTTTCCCACTTTCACTCCGTGGGCTTCCAAGGCTTCTTTCTTGGCTTGGGCAGTCCCCGCCGAACCGGAGACGATAGCACCTGCGTGTCCCATGGTTTTACCTTTAGGAGCAGTAAAGCCCGCTACATAAGCGATTACCGGCTTGGTGACATTAGCGGCGATATAGTCGGCGGCGCGTTCTTCCGCGTCCCCTCCGATTTCACCAATCATTACGATTACTTTGGTGTCGGGGTCTTTTTCGAAGGCTTCGAGAGCATCGATATGGGTGGTGCCCACCACCGGGTCACCACCAATCCCCATACAGGTGGTGAAGCCAATATCGCGCAGCTCAAACATCATCTGGTAGGTCAAAGTACCAGACTTGGAGACCAGCCCAATAGATCCAGAACCAGTAATGTCGGCGGGGGTAATGCCCACATTGGACTGTCCCGGCGTAATAATGCCCGGACAGTTCGGACCGATAATCCGACACCCCTTTTCCAGGGCGGCATTTACGAACTCGGTGGAATCCTGTACCGGAATCCCCTCGGTAATCACCACAATCAGCGGCATCCCGGCCTCTACGGCTTCTAGTACTGCCCCTTTAGCGAAACGCGGAGGGACGAACACTACCGAAACATTCGCGCCCTCTTTTTCCATGGCTTCTTTCACGGTGCCAAATACCGACACCGAAACTGTTCCGGCTTTTACGCCCCGTTTTTGGGCGGTCTCACCCAGGGGGACAATATCGAAATCAACCGTTTGCCCTGCTTTCTTGGGGTTGGTTCCCCCTACCACATTAGTTCCAGCTCCTAGCATTAGCCGGGTGTGTTTACGCCCCTCCGAACCGGTCATCCCCTGTACGACAACCCGGGCTGAGGAATCAAGGAATACTGACATATTTGCTTCTCCTTATGATTTTACCGATTCTTAACAGCCAGCAGCGAGTTTAGCTGCCTGGGCGGCGCCAGCATCCATAGTTTCTACCATGGTCACTTGCTCTAGGTTCGCTTCCTCTAAAATCTTGCGTCCGGCCTCTACTGAGTTACCGTCTAGCCGTACTACCAGTGGTTTAGTGGCTTTATCGCCCAAGATTTCGATTGCTTTTACGATTCCGGTAGCCACCTGGTCACAGGCAGTTATCCCACCGAATACATTTACAAATACCGACCTCACCTGAGGGTCGCTGAGAATCACGTCCAGTCCATCAGCCATTACCTGTGCGGAGGCTCCGCCCCCAATATCCAGGAAGTTTGCTGGTTTCACCCCGTATTCTTCCCCGGCATAGGCCACTACGTCCAGGGTGGACATCACCAGACCAGCGCCATTACCGATGATTCCCACTTGCCCATCTAGGTGGACATAGTTCAAGCCTTTTTCTTTAGCCTGGGCTTCCAAAGGATTTTCAGTGCGTTTATCTAGCAGTTCTTCATGAGAGGGATGACGGAAATGGGCATTATCGTCCAGGGTCACTTTTCCATCTAAAGCGATTATTTCACCCTCTACCGTAGAGACCAGGGGGTTTACTTCTACTAGAGTAGCGTCCTCGCCCTGATATACATTCCAGAGCCCTTTAAGCAACGCGGTGGCTTTAGAGATGAGTTCCTCGTCCTCGAAACCGGCTTCTTTGAGGATACTGCGCGCTACCGTCTCGTCGATTCCGGTGGCTGACAGAGGTACTTTCGCTAAAGCATCCGGACGTTCCTTGGCTAACTGCTCGATCTCCATCCCTCCCTCTTTGGAGCACATGGCCAGGTGGCGGCGGTTAGAGCGGTCAAGAAGAATCGAGAAGTAATATTCGCAGGCAATATCGGCGCCAGCTGCGATTAGTACCTGACGCACAGTGTGACCTTTAATGTTCATCCCCAAGATTTTTTCGGCTTTTTCACGCGCCTCCTGAGGAGTGCGAGCAAGTTTAACCCCGCCAGCCTTTCCACGACCACCCGTCTTTACCTGCGCTTTTACCACCATTAGGGGGTGAGCGAGTTTTTCGGCAGCTTTTTGAGCTTCTTCGGGGGTTTCGACCACGATTCCAGGTAGTACGGGAACCCCGTATGCTTCGAAAAGATTGCGAGCCTGATATTCATAAAGATCCACTTGCATGTCCTCTCATCAAGTACCTCGACATCAAGATATAGGACTATAGTACCAAAGAGTTCGATAGCTTTTGCCGGGATAGGCGACTCCAGATTTAAGAGTTAATAGCATCAACCGTTTAAATTAGGGGAACTAAAAGAACCTCCAAGGTTTCCTACCGAGATTACAGGGTCGAAACCTTCAAGTTAGTCAGCTCAGGGATTTTGGGAACCGTGGTCATAGAGACACCCCACCAAGACCTACCTCTCCCTGCTTTCTCAGGTAGTTACCGAAGTTTTGCCCTGCAGCTTATTTTTATTCCCTGAGATACAGCAAACGACACCATTACAGAACTAGCCCCACGCATATTAGACTTTCACGTCCCGGGATGGACATATCCCAGGACGAACAAGAACCACCCCGCAGGTGCCGGGCGTTTGTAGCTCACGGTAGTGAGGGTTAGGGCGGCTAATCGTTTGAGCGTTTTCGTGTGCTGTCAGTAATTCTTGGGCTACCGTTTCAGCTTGCTCATCGGTCATAATGTCTAGCTCTTTGAATTTCATGGGGCATCAATCCTACCTAACGGTTATATTTCTTAGTTTACTTCATGGCATGTATGACGAGAGATCATCCCCGCAGGTGCGGGACATTTATTGAGGATCAGACCGACGTATTTTTTGACCTGGGATCATCCCCGCAGATGCGGGGCACTTGTTGCGGTAACCGTTTTTATCGCTTTTTTAGTAGGATCATCCCCGCAGGTACGGGGCACTTCACCTGGCTTGCAGCTGAGCTTCACGCTCTAAGGGATCATCCCCGCAGGTGCGGGGCATTTAAATCCGGGGAATACGACTATATACAAGCCGAGGGATCATCCCCGCAGGTGCGGGGCATTTGTGTATCAGCGGTTAGGGCTAACGCAGATTCCGGGATCATCCCCGCAGGTGCGGGGCATTTAAATCAGTTGGGGTGTCAATATCTATTTTTCCGGGATCATCCCCGCAGGTGCGGGGCATTTATACAAGGGACATGTACCCGTGGACATAGCGGGGGATCATCCTCGCAGGTGCGGGGCATTTGAAACCTGGGAAACATTGCCTACTGAGCGGGCGGGGATCATCCCCGCAGGTGCGGGGCATTTACCGCTTTGTTTCTCGCGATAATGGCAGAGCGGGGATCATCCCCGCAGGTGCGGGGCATTTCTTATTTTGTGGGGGTTTCGGTGGTCTGTTCTGGGATCATCCCCGCAGGTGCGGGGCATTTGATTTTAGGACAGGCGCAGAACTAATCGCTAAGGGATCATCCCCGCAGGTGCGGGGCATTTCTGGTGATTGACCCTACCGCTAGGACGGTCGAGGGATCATCCCCGCAGGTGCGG
>NZ_RPZY01000017.1:0-3232 GCF_008661855.1 Varibaculum sp. | reverse complement strand
GGACGATTGATGAACGATTACGTGTCGTAGACCAATTCACTCAGCAAACGGGGGTGAACGCTCAGGTAGCCAATTTCGAGGACATTACTTTATGGCTTGCCACGTTACCGTCTGCGATCACGCGCCACACATATTACGTGCATCTGCGAGCCTTCTATCAATGGCTGGTTATCAGCGATCACCGTCAGGACAATCCTATGTCCCGCGTTGCAGCGCCTAAACGTCCTAAGTATCAACCGCGACCTATCACAGATGAACAGCTACGAGCCGTTCTCACCTCGCCTCTACGTCCCGCCACGCGCACCCGCATCATGCTTGCTGCCTTTGCTGGGCTGCGAGTCCACGAAATAGCGAAAATACGCGGACAAGACATCGATCACGCAACGGGAATGATAACCGTAGTTGGAAAAGGCAATAAAACCGCCGTTCTGCCAGTGCATCCCATCATCTTGCGCGAGGCTGAACACTACCCTCTACGCGGTTGGTGGTTCCCTTCTTCCACATGCCCTCACACGCATGTAGAACGTCGGGCAGTTGGCTCAAGTATTTCTGACGCTTTTGCGCGAGCGGGTATCACAATGACTTCCCACCAGCTACGCCACTATTTCGCCACAGCCCTACTTGAAGCAGGAGCAGACGCGCGGGTAGTGCAAACCCTTATGCGTCACGAAAACCTACAAACAACCGCGCTATACATGAACGTTTCAGTGCGCCTACAACGCCAGGCTCTCGACCTACTACCAACCATGTTCAACAACTACCTGTTCTAACCGCCAGCACTGCCAGCAACGTCGGCAATGACGGCAACGCTGGCAACCGTAGACATGTAACCCATGAGGAGACAATGATGCTCACCATTTCACTGTGTAATCAAAAAGGTGGGGTAGGTAAATCAACTACCACCTATCACCTAGCCCGCGCCGCGGTTCTTGAGGGCTTGCGCGTGATCGTCGTAGACCTTGATCCGCAAGGCAACATCACCAGTAGCCTCGCAAAACACCCAGTAGACGAGGACACTGCGGGGTTGGCTGACGTGCTCTCAAACCGAACCAAGCTACCGATAAGCGAAGTCACCGTACCTGGCCTATGGGACGGGGTAGACCTCGTACCCACCACGGGTGAGGCCCTACCAGTAGTAAGAGACGAACTAGTAGTAGCAGGAGCTGGACGCGAAAGCAGGCTACGCGCCGCCTTAAGTCCTATCGCGAGCAACTATGACGTGTGTCTTATCGACTGCCCACCATCACTCGACCAGCTCACAATCAACGGCCTGACCGCCACCGACATCACCCTGATCGTCACACACTCCAAACTCTGGAGCGCTAACGGGCTAGCGAGACTACTCAGTTCGATCGACCAGATCCGCACCTACTACAACCCCACACTCACAATCGGGGGAATCATCATCAACCAGCACGAAGCCCGCACCACCAGCGGCGGGCACTGGATAAGCGAGCTAACCCATGAAGTAGAACAACGCGGACTAACAATCTTTAACCCACCCATCCCCAAACGGGTAGCAATCGCAGACAGCGTGGAAGCCAGTCAGCCCCGAGAACAATGGCCCCCACAAGAAGCAGCACAACTCGCCGCCCTCTACACCCAATACCTCCACGCAATCCAAACCCACCAGGAAGAACAGAGCAATGAGCAAAATCAGTAACAAACAACTCTTAGCCACCTACAGGCAGGCGAGCAGTGAAGAAAAAGACATCTATCTGAAGTTGCTGTACAACGACACGGTAAACGCAACTCACTACCTCCAATACTGGATCAGACCAGAACACCTAGGACCTGGACCCTACACGTGGACAGAGAAAGTCCAACACGTGCTAGAAGGCAAAGACTTTGAGCAAATGCTCCAACTCCACACCCGCCTATCCGAAACCGCGCACGCCATCAATCGACTAGACAAACACATGCGAAAACTCGACGAAGGACACACTCATGACTAAACCACAACCTAGACGTAGCGCCCTAGCAGGCCACAGCGTCATCACCCAGACCCAGACCGAGGCCAAACCACGGGCACAAACACCCACATCCAAGACCCAGTCCAGTGGTATCCAAAAGATCACTGTTCGGGTAGATGAAAAAGTGGCAGACGAAGCACGTGGCTTATTCATCGCCAGCCTTGCCAATAATGGGCCGACTACGTGGAGCAAATGGGTAGAACAAGCCCTCATCGCCTACAACACTCAAGCCCGAGCGCGACTACACGCGCCTGTTCAGCCACGCCAAATCGGCACCCTACCCGTCGGACCGCGCGGCCCCATCAACTAGACTAGACATCAACACAGGTCAAGGAAAACACCATGAGCACCAGCCAGCCCCACACCCCATTACAAGAAACAACTGATACTGCGATGAGCGAGCCAGTCTCTACGGTGACACCACCGTGGTATAAGCGCCCGCCCATTATTGCCACCATCGCCGTAGCACTCATCGCCGTGCTGGTTGTGGTTGGGGTGGTATGGAAAACCCACACTGATACGTTGAGCGCGCGCGAGGAATACCAGGCGACCCAGGCCACCTATCAGCAGACCTTGACCGAACTTGACCAGACTAAGACGCAAGCCAAAGCGCTTATTGATCTAGTGGCTCAGCGTGCTTTAGACACTGACACCACGGCTCTAGCCGTGGCGGTAGAAGAAGCAGACGCACTTTCAAGCGTTGAGGCCCAGGATGCTTCCGCGCTAGGACTTGAACAAGCCAAAGAAGCTACGCGCGCGGTCAAGGACGCCCAAGGGGAGGCTCAAAACGTGCTTGATAAGCTCACTGCTTCATTTGCTGGCGTGCGCGAACACGTCGCGGCCGCGGCTACAACCACTTTTGACCAGGCGGTAAAAACCCTGAATGAGGCAATCGAAGCCGCTGGCATGGCTAATCGTGAAGGCGTAGACACGAGCGTGACCGACCAGCTTGATACTGCACTGAAAGAAGCTCAAGCACTCGACCAAGCCGAGCCTGAAACGCTGGAGGCTGTAGCTGATATTGAGGCTGTGTTTACCCGCGCAGACCAAGCAGGCACAGTAGCCAAAACCCTAAGCGATGCCACCACAGCGGTAAACGACGCGGCCACAGCCTACACACAAGCCCAACAGGCTCAAAGCACGGGCGGATACAACGAAGGCAATGGTGGTGGCGACAGCGCCAGTAACTACAGCAACTCGAACGCAGGTCGCAATGGAGGCGGTGGCTACAGCGGTGGTAGTGGTGACGTGTGCGGCGG
>NZ_RPZY01000051.1:0-16996 GCF_008661855.1 Varibaculum sp. | reverse complement strand
GACCGGGGTGGGACCGGGCGCTTCTCGTCAGAAATGGAAGTATTTGCCCGAAGCCCATACCGACTTTATCTACGCTATTTTAGGTGAAGAGTTTGGGCTGTTTGGAACCCTTTTGGTGTTGCTGCTTTTCGGATTGTTGGCATGGGTGTTGTGTCGCTTAATCATTCATTCTTCCAGCCTGGCTACCCGGATATGCGCCGCGGGAACTTTAGGGTGGGTTATAGTACAGGCTTTAATAAATATCATGGTAGTAATCGGATTCTTACCGGTAGTCGGGGTGCCGCTTCCCCTAGTTTCTTCCGGAGGCTCTACCGCTTTAGCTACCTTGATACAAATGGGGGTGCTTTTGAGCTATGTGCGGTCAGAACCGGGGGTTAAAGAGGCAGCGGTCAGGCTGCCGAAATATCTACGCTCCAGCAGAGCTGTTAGCGTGAGGAGGAACGATGGGACAAAATAAATCGGTACTTTTGGCTGGAGGGGGAACCGCTGGCCATGTTAATCCGCTCCTGGCAGCGGCTGATGATTTGAAATCCCAGGGCTGGAAAGTCACCATTATCGGCACTAGAGGGGGCAAGGAGGCAGAGCTGGTTCCAGCTCGTGGTTTCCAATTGCATACCATAGAACGGATTCCGTTCCCGCGCCGTCCTTCCCTACAGTTTTTTACTCTTCCAAAGCGAATGCGCGCTAGCGTCAAAAAAATAGAAACCCTGATAAAGAAAAACCGGGTGGGTGTAGTTATTGGCTTTGGAGGATATGTCTCCACCCCCGCCTATTTAGCTGCGCGCCGGACAGGTGTCCCGTTAATTATTCATGAACAAAATGCGCGACCGGGTTTAGCTAACCGTTTAGGGGCACGTTGGGCAAAAGTCGTGGCTTTAACTTTTCCATCTACCAAACTGCGGGCTAAAGCGGGTAAAACTCTAGCTACTGGTTTACCGCTGCGTCCAGAAATAGCTGCTTTGGCGAGGGCGCGACAAAATAAAGCGGAAATGGAACGCCGGCGGGCAGTGGCTTTAGAATCTTTTGGTCTAGATTCCTCGAAGCCAACTTTACTGGTTACCGGCGGCTCTTTGGGGGCGCTTTCACTTAATCAAGCCATGCAGGCAGCCTTAGCGCATTTGCCAGACAATATTCAAGTTATTCATTTAACCGGTAAAGGTAAAGATGCGGAACTGCGTCAAGTACTGCCGGAGAGCTTAAAGCCGCGATATCGGATTCTTGACTACTTAATTGATATGGAAAGAGCCTTGGCAGCAGCTGATTTGGTGGTGTGTCGCTCCGGGGCGGGGATGGTAGCCGAGATAACAGCGCTGCGTTTGCCAGCTATTTACGTGCCTTTGCCAGTCGGCAATGGAGAGCAGCGTCTAAATGCCGAGGACGCGGTTAAATGCGGGGGAGCGTTAATCGTAGATAATGACAAGTTTGATAGTTCATTTGTTATCGAGACGGTGATTCCTTTGCTGCTATCACCACAACGTTTGGATGATATGCGCAGCGCATTACCCGCAGAGGGCATTGATGCTGCTGAAAAACTAACTAGAATCGCTGAGGAAATAAGTAAATGACCGAGACAAAATATCACTTCATTGGCATCGGCGGAGCTGGAATGTCAGTGGTGGCACAGCTATTTGTGGAACGTGGCTGGCAGCTTAGCGGTTCGGATCAAGCAGATTCTGCTAACCTGTCGAGGCTTAAACAACTGGGGGTTGAATGCTGGGTGGGGACTCAGCCGCAGAAAATCACCCCCGAGATGACTATTGTTTATTCCAGTGCGATTCGCCCTAGTAATCCCGAATTTGCTGCCGGTAAAGCTGCCGGTTGTAGATTTATGCATCGCTCCCAGGCACTGGCGCTAGCGGCAGCTGACCGTAAGTTTGTGGCCGTGGCGGGGGCGCATGGGAAAACCACCACTTCGGGGATGATAGCTCAGACTTTTTCTCAACTCGGCGCTGACCCCTCGTTCGCGGTTGGCGGGGTGGTCACCCACTACCAGACGGGTGCCCATTTAGGCACAGGAGAGTATTTTATTGCCGAGGCTGATGAATCTGATGGTTCTTTCCTGAATTACCGCCCCCAGCTGGCGATTATTACCAATATCGAGGCCGATCACCTCGATAACTATGGCTCCTCGGAACAGTTTGCGCGAGCTTTTTTCGATTTTGCACATTGCATTGAACCCGGTGGAACCCTAATTCTTTGTACTGATGACCCCGGTTGCCGTACCTTGCTAAAACAGCTTCGTCCTCAGGGGGACTTAGATGAAAGTTGCTCCCCTAAAATCCGGATACTGGGATACGGATTACAAGCACCTCCCGCCGGTTTGGATGACTTTTGCCTGGTTAAACCCCTGCTTGCAGAACCAAACTCTGTAAGTGCCCAGTTTAACCGAGGTCAGGAGACTACCACCGTTAGTTTGCCAATGCCAGGCGAGCATAACCTTTTAAACGCGGCAGCAGTATTTTTAGCCGCCCGTATCGCCGGTTTTTCGGCAACAGAGACTGCGGGTGCTCTTGCTGAGTTCGAGGGAACTGCTCGCCGCTTCGAGACTAAAGGTGAAGTAGGCGGGGTAAGAGTTATTGATGACTACGCTCATCACCCCACCGAGGTGGCAGCCTTGATGCGTCAATCGCGGGAAGCAGCCGGTAAAGGGCGAGTCTTGGTGGTATTTCAACCCCATCTATATTCTCGAACCAAAAATTTTGCGTCCCGTTTTGCTGCGGCTCTTGACCTGGCAGATAGGGCAGTTGTTTGTGATATTTATGGGGCGCGCGAAGATCCGCTCCCCGGAGTTACCTCCAGGATTATCACCGATAAAATGCAGCGCGGTAGTTATGTGGCAGATAAAGATGAAGCTGCTCGCCTTATCGCTAATGAGGCTCACGGCAGCGATTTAATCCTAACCGTGGGGGCAGGGGACATAACTAAAGCTACAACGGTAGTCTTGGCGGTGTTAAAGCAGAGGTTTTCGCAGTGAACCGCGAGAAGTCCGCTTTTGTTCGCCGCCCGAAAGCTACTGTGGTTTCGGGGAAAAAACCGGTTCGTCCTCGTAAAAGCAGAAATGAACTGAAAAGAGAGGACGGCGCAAATAAATCCGGGTCACAGTTAGCTACCCGCCAGGTTACCTTATCTTCCAAAGACAAAGGGGTGGTCTCTAGTGGGCTTGCTAAGCGCCGGGAAGAGCTTAAACAGGTAAAGCGCAGGCAGCGACGGCGGAAAATAGTTATCGGAGTGCTGGTAGCGCTGTTAGTGGGAACTAGCGGATATTTGCTGGGCTTTTCCCCAGTTTTTGCGTATGATTCCGCTAAAACTCGGGTGATGGGGGCAAACTCCCAGGTTACGACCCAGCAGGTAAAAGAGGAACTTGCTAACTATGCGGGTAGACCCTTGTTGCGTTTTCCCACCTCAGAGGCTGCTTCCTCGTTACAACGTGCTAATCCCTGGGTAAAACAGGCGAAGGTAAAACGAGAATTCCCGCGAGGAATAGCCGTTTACCTCACGCTACGTACCCCAGTAGCAAAAACAGCGCAAGGAAAAGTGGTTGATTTAGAGGGAAAGCTGCTGCCTGACCAAGGTTTCGATACTTCTAAACTGCTAGAGGTAGCTAGTAGCTGTCCCCAAAGCGATATTGAAGATTGTCTAAAATCTGTAGCTCAAGTAGTGCAATTTCTCCCCGCAGAAATAAAACAAAAGATAAAAAGCGCTCAGGTAGCTCGTTTAGATAATGTGGAGCTGCAATTGCAATCGGGAGCAAAAGTTATCTGGGGTAAAAACGGTGATAATCAGAAAAAAGCACAGGTATTAACGGTGCTTTTGCAGCGCGCGGGCAGTATCTATAACGTCACCGATTATGCGCATCCCACTATTTCAAATTAGCCCCGTTTTCCCAGGTTTTTAGGGGAAACCTTGGGGGTAATTGAGCCGGATGGGGAGGGCAGCGAGGCGATTCCTACTTGCGGTGAGGACCGGTTGGCAAACTTGATTGCGAAATCAGGGCTAGCCCTGAATGCGGTAGGCTTTGAGAAGGAACTGAAGGGAGAAAAAGTAATGACTCAGAGCGCTAGCGATATACCGGCATATCGATACACCGCCCAGATGGCGGGGAAAATCGAAGAAAAATGGCAAAAATACTGGTCGGACCAGGGTACTTTTTATGCTGACAACCCGGTTGGGTCTTTAGCGGGTCCGCTTGCGCAAAAAGAGTCTTTCTTTGTAATGGATATGTTCCCCTATCCCTCTGGTAAAGGGCTGCATGTGGGACATCCTCTTGGTTATATCTCTACCGATGTCACTGGTCGTTTCCAACGAATGCAGGGCAAGAACGTCCTCTACACCATGGGCTATGACGCTTTTGGTTTGCCCGCGGAACAGTATGCGGTAACTACCGGGCAGCATCCGCGCAAGACTACCCGCGAAAATATCGCTAATATGCGCAGACAATTGGCTCGGATTGGGCTCTCTCATGATGAGCGGCGTTCTTTCGCTACCATTGACCAGGACTATTACCGCTGGACACAATGGATTTTCTTACAGGTGTTTAACTCTTGGTATGACGTGGACGCTCCTCGCCCGGATGGAGGACGCGGAGCCGCTCGTCCTATTAACGAACTAATCGAGAAGTTCGCCAGTGGGGAAAAATCGCTGCCGCACGGTAAGCAATGGGAAAACCTCAGTGCCAAGCAGCGTGAAGATATTCTTGAGGATTACCGGCTAGCATATCTTTCCTATGCTCCAGTGAACTGGTGTCCGGGTCTGGGAACGGTGTTAGCGGACGAGGAAGTAACCTCCGAGGGGCGCTCTGAACGCGGTAATTTCCCGGTATTTCGTTCTCACTTGCGGCAATGGATGATGAGGATTACTGCCTACGGAGATCGCTTAATCGAAGATTTGGCGACTTTGGATTGGCCGGAAAAAGTGCGCACCATGCAGGAAAACTGGATTGGTCGCTCCCACGGGGCAACCGTATCTTTCCGGGTAGGCTCGCGGGAGCTAAAAGTTTACACTACTCGCCCCGATACCTTGTTTGGAGCTACCTTTATGGTGGTAGCTCCCGAACACCCGCTTTTAGCGGGACTGGGGCAAAGCGAGCTTGCCGAGGGCGAGAGCGCGATTCCTGCCCAATGGCCCCAGGATACCCGCGAGGCTTGGACGGGGGGATATGATAATCCGCGGCAAGCGGTACGCGCCTACCAACAACAGGCAGCTGCCCGCAGTGAGCGTGAACGCGGCGAAGATGCCCGCGAGAAAACCGGGGTATTTACCGGTTTATTCGCCACTAACCCGGTCAATAATCGCCCGATTCCGATTTTCACTGCCGACTACGTGATGATGGGCTACGGTACTGGCGCGATTATGGCGGTTCCCGCTCATGATCAACGTGACTGGGATTTTGCGAAGAAGTTTGACCTGGACATTATCTACACGATTACTCCCGCGCCGGATGCGGATAAAGATGCTGCCTGGGTTGGGGATGGGGTCATCCAGAATTCGGCTAATGACCAGATTAGCCTTAATGGATTAGGTAAATCCGAGGCAATTGGGAAGATTACTTCTTGGCTAGAGGGCGCGGGATTGGGTAAAGCTACTACCACCTATCGCCTACGTGATTGGCTATTCTCCCGCCAGCGCTACTGGGGAGAGCCTTTCCCCGTGGTCTATGACGAGGATGGCGTGGTGCACGCCCTTCCGGAATCCATGCTGCCCCTGGACTTGCCGGAGGTAGATAATTTCTCTCCGCGCACCTTTGCACCTGACGATGCGGATTCTTCCCCTGAGGCTCCCTTAGGGCGAGCTGGGGACTGGGTTAAAGTCCAGCTAGACCTGGGGCAGGGCAAACAAACCTATTATCGGGACACTAACGTGATGCCTAACTGGGCAGGTTCTTGCTGTTACGAGCTGCGCTACCTTGATCCGGGGGAGAAAGATTTCCTGGCTAAGGCGGAAAATGAGCGTTACTGGATGGGTGCTCGAGCTGGAGCTACTACTGGCGGCACGGACCTATACGTAGGAGGAGTCGAGCACGCGGTTCTGCACCTGCTCTATGCGCGTTTTTGGCACAAAGTGCTCTATGACCTGGGGCATCTTTCTAGCAGTGAGCCTTTCCATAAGCTGTTTAACCAAGGCTATATCCAGGCCTATGCCTATACCGACCAGCGGGGAGCGTACGTGCCCGCCGCCGAAGTAGCCGGTGATGAAGGCAGTGGCTTCACCTACGAGGGGCAGCCGGTTAAACGCGAATACGGCAAGATGGGTAAATCCTTGAAGAATATCGTTACTCCAGACGATATTTGCGACGAATACGGGGCCGACACTTTCCGGGTCTATGAAATGTCGATGGGACCGCTGGATATGTCGCGGCCGTGGGAAACCCGGGCAGTGATTGGTTCCCAGCGTTTCTTACAGCGGCTATGGCGCAATGTGATTGATGAGAACACTGGGGAGGTAACCGTTAGCGAGGACGCACCCGATTTGGAAACTCAGCGCGCCCTGGCCAAGGCGATTGCGCAGGTAACCGAAGACTACCGGGAAATGCGTCTTAATCTGGTGGTTTCGGATCTGATCGTGCTTAATAATCACCTGACTGCGCTGAAAGCGGTTCCTCGGGAAGCCGCGGAAGCGTTGGTATTGATGATTTCTCCGCTCGCTCCCCATATTGCCGAGGAGCTTTGGAATAGGCTGGGGCACTCTTCTTCGTTGGCACGCGAGCCTTTCCCGGTAGTAATCGATGAATCTCTACTGGTAGAAGAGGAAATCACGGCGGTGGTACAGATTAACGGCAAGGTGAAGTACCGCTTGCAAGTACCGCAATCTATTTCAGGCGAGGAGCTAGAAAAACAGGCACTGGAAACTGAAGTGGTGCAGCGTGCTCTTGCGGGCGGTCAGCCGTTAAAGGTGATTGTGCGCGCTCCTAAACTGGTGAATGTGGTAATCCCGAAGAAATAGGACGTTCTCAGGGTATTATTCCTCAAGGTTTTATGTCCCCCGCAGATTCAGGTCGCTGAAAATAGAAGGAGAACTTATGAGCCCGGAAACTTGGACTTTGCGCTCCGGTAATGATTGCTTGGTTGTCTCCCCAATGGGGGCAACGGTTTTAGACTGGCAAGTCTGTGACCTGCGGGCGGGGGACAGTGCTCAACAAGTGGCAGGAACTGAAACCAAGGAAAGTGCGAAAGCTAGCTCCTACTGGGAGGATGGCCTAGCTGATAGTTCGGGCGTTAGCGCCTATCAAAGTGATTACCGAGCAGACAGTGCCCCTACCTGTCCTGGGTGTGTGCACGTCCTCGATGGGTATCGTAGCCAGGACGAAGCGCGCCAAATGGATGGTTTTCGCAACGCTTTGCTAGCTCCCTGGTCAAATCGGATTCGGGATGGAAAATACTGTTTCCAGGGAAAGGAATATGATTTTAAGGGCGAAACTATCGGCGGGGAACTGGCTTTACACGGCTTAATTGCCGATCAGGTATTCGAGTTGATTGAGCTAAAACCAGATTATTTGCGCGCCAAAGTTAGGGTACCAAAGCTTGAGGCCTATCCCTTTGAGGTAGAAATAGAGGTTACCTATCAGATTAGCTCTTCTCCTCACCGGCTCAGTCTCGATATGGTGGCTCATAATAAAGGAACAGGTGACGCGCCGATTACTTTAGGTTGGCATCCCTATTTTCTTTGCCCCACTGGCAGAGCTAAAAACGCTAAGGTTACGATTGCGGCTGAGAACCTAGTGGTAACTGATGAACAGCTGATTCCCCTAAGGGGGCAAGCGGCTTTTTGTGCCCAGGAATCTCCGGTAATTCTATATGGGCGAGGGGATTTTGACTGTGCCTATACTTCGCTGATTCCTAAAGACGGGGTTGCTTGGGCAGTCCTGGAGCATCTAAATGGGTCGTCGACTGTGCTGCAAATGGCTGGGGCAAAGCAGGGGCAGGGCTTGGCTTCTTTCCAAGTCTATAGCGCTCAAGATTTGCTGAATAGGGCGGGCGAATCGATAGCGGTGGAACCGTTGCTAGCGATGACCGATGCTTTTAATCGCCCGGAATGTCAAGATTTGGTTACCGTTTCCCCAGGGTGCTCACAAGAGATGCATGTGTGCATAGAGCACCATATGTAAGGCTAACTACCTTTTAGTTGGAGCGTCGGCTAGGACAGGCGAACCTAGTAGCACCGATAAGAATAGCTGCTGTTTAATGCTTGAAAATAGCTAAATAAAATCTCATTAAATGGCTTCAAAATAATCATGTATTATAAATAAGAATACCTAGAAGGCTGTAACAACTCAGGGGTCTTTACCCTTTTGAACTGTGGGTTTAGCTCATTTATTCGTTTTTTTGATTTCGATTTCCTCGTATAAAAGTTAAGTATTTGTTTTCGGAATCTTTAGTCATAAAACTGGCCGTGAGCGAAGTGATAAATTCACGGATAGTGATAACAACAGTCACATTAGCAACGATAGTGGAGCGATGTGCTTGTCCAAACGAGGTGGAACTTAACTTTGCGTGTAAGCGGTAAGGGAAGAAATCTTAAATGGTATTTCGTGATGCCGATTCTATTGACTGCATCATTGGTGCTGTTAAATCTGGGTGGTCAGCTGACCTTGGCGTGCGCATTAGAAACTGGACAAAGTAATCCAGTTAGTCATAGCGCAGCAAAAGCTAATACTATCAGCTCCCCGCAAACCTTAAGTGTCGTGGGACAACAAGTTAGGAATGCGGGAAAGGCTCCTAATAATTGCGGGCAAGGCGTAAACAGTGTTGCTATAAAAAAACGACAGGTAAATCTAGTTTTAGATGATTCTGGCTCGATGTTTTCAAATGGTGGAAATACCCCTCTTGACCGCTGGTCTAATGCAAAGTACTCCCTCGAAGTGTTTGCGGCATTACTCGGGGAGCAAGACAATATGAATATCTATTTGACCAGCACCTATGCTAAAGGTGGCTCTGGACCGGTAGTCCAGCTGGCAGGAAAAGAAGCTGCCAGCTCCCGGGTATCAAAAATTCATAATATGGTGATGCAAGGCGGAGATACCCCCTATGCTCCAGTTCAGGCTGCTGCTAAAGATTTGTCAGCTTCTGACGCTGGGGAAAAATGGCTAGTCGTCCTGTCAGATGGCGCCTTTAACGATCGTAATTCCCAAACAGTACAAAACGACTTCAATCAGTGGGCAAAGGAAAATACCAATGAAAGTAGCGCGCTTAAAGTAGCATTCTTGGCAATGGGCGATAAAGCGCCTCAAATTGCTTCTTCGAGTGCGGTTATTTTTGATCAAGCCCCACAAACTAAAGATTTATTAACTAAAGTAACGCGTTTTGCAAACCTAATTTTTGCTCGTGATGTATTACCCCAAGACAGTGCGAGTTCAATTAAATCTGATATTGATATAGAAGAATTGACCATTTTGGCTCAAGGCAAAGATGTCAAGGTTAATGAAATTAAGCTTGGTTCTGCAGTGGCTAAACCGGAATCGCAAGTAGAAGTCAAGTGGGCAAATAACGCTGATGTCGATTTCGGGGCTTCAAAGGTTAAAGCGGTTCCCAATAGTGAACTAAATGGCAAAGTGGCAACATTTAGTAAACTTCCTGCTGGTAATGGGGCTGTCTCCCTAGATGGGGTGCAAACTGTGGAAGTATTCTATAAACCCTATGTCTCATTCGGAGTGCAGCTATCTGATGCAAAAGGAAAGCCAGTAAAAAGTGGCGAAATTGTAGGAGGCAAGTACACCGTTAAATACGGCTTTATGGATAAGAAATGTAACTTTATAGATAAGTCACCACTCTTGGGTGATGTTCAATACAATGCAAAGGTTATTAATAACGGTAAAGTTGTAGCCGATAATTTTGCCAGCGGTGATCAGGTAGAGTTAAGTGCCGGTTCAACCCAATTTAATGTTAAAGCTAAATATCTAAGCGGTAGCACTTCTGAAGCTAAAATCAACTTACAGGTCTATCGTCCCGCGCCTCCGGCGGGTATTCAAGGCAGTAGTCAGACCTATCAGGTCAGTAAGCTAAATGATTATAAGATTCCCGATGATGCCATAAAAGTGAAATATGGGGAAAAGAAAGACGGCAATATTATTTCCTTCCCCGAGGCGGAGTGGAAACAAATAAAAGATAGCGATATTAAAGTTACCTCCCCAAAAAGAATGGAGTTTGCGGTAAAGAAAGGTGATAAGAACGGGGAAGTGTTCATACTGCCTAAAGCACCCAATGGAGATATCTATAAGGCAGATACTGGGAATATGCCGTTACATATAGAAGCAAAACATAGTTATGAAAAGCAGCTAAGTAAAGCGGTGTTTGATACTTCAATTAATGTAAAAAATGATATATCTCGCTTAGATCGTATAAAAAACTGGATACTAACTCAAGGATGGAAGTGGTTGCTTTGTTTACTAGCTCTGCTTCTAATTATGGGGTATATATTTAAACCCCGTTTTTCCAAGAGAATTGTTTCATCGCCAAAAGTTAATATCAGTGACGATAATTTGGTTTCACTAGGTTCAAATAAGGGCAGCGGAAACTTTGTTAAATCACGTTTGCGCAGAGCATTACCTTTCGTGGCTGATACCGCGAGTTTTAGGTATGTGCCGCGAGGTGTTTCCGGGTTCCCTCCTATGAAGCTAAAGGCTGCGCGAAAAGGACGTATCAAAATATTGAATTGGAAAGCCTTGGCTGCTCGCGAAAATATGTCAGTAACTATCAACGGAAGAAAGCTGGATGTAAAGGATAAAACTCATCCAATGTTTAATGTGAATAGTAAAGTTAAATCAAGTATTGCGGGTTCCGGAAAAAGCTATTCTGCAAATCTTAATATAAAAAAGTAAATAACTTCTAATGTCTAATACCCCGATTTGAAAGGAAAAAGAAATGTCGATTGCACCTACTTTGATTCTAGGACTGGGAGGAACCGGTTCTCAGATTGTAAAAAAAGTCTCGCAAAAGGTGCGAGAATCTGGTTCTAATCAATCGGAACGTATCGCATTTGTTGTCTTCGATACCGATGCCAACGACTTGGGGAAAATCAAGCAGGATCATCCGGAAATGTACACGGTGCAAACCTCTACCAATAGCCGGGTCGGCGATTATCTGGGAATCAATACTAATGCTCGAGATAAATGGTTCCCGATTAACGAACTGATGAATCGTAAATCTTTAACCGAGGGAGCTGCCCAGGTTAGAGCCATTTCTCGTTTAGCTTTCGAAACTACTTTGAAGAGCTCCCATCTTGATCAATTGCATAAGGCGATTGAAACTCTGTTCAGAATTGATAAAGACCAAGAAGAACAATCTCTGCGGGTTATTATTACCTCTTCGCTTGCTGGGGGTACTGGATCAGGACTGATTTTACCGGTGGCTCTCTATTTGGCTAGCTATCTAAATGCGAAATACCCGAAAGCTAAAGCAATTACCAGAGGCTTTTTTATTCAGCCTGATGTGTTCTATAAAGTGATTAAGGCATCCGAAGAACAACACAACTTGCAGGTAAATGCTTACGCAACGGTTCGGGAGTTAGATGCCTTTCTTATGAAAGGTGACCACACTTTACCTAGCCAGTATCGCAACCTAAAGTTTGAGTTCCCAAGGGTTGGTGCCGAGGGAGTTGAAGCAGTCGAGGCTATGCCTTATGATTTCTGTTTCTTATTTGATGCCAACAACAAGAGCGGAGGTAGTCTAGATTCTTTTGTCTCTTATTTAGACCACGCGGCAACCTGTATTTACACTTTGGCTATTGGACCGATGTCAAAGAAATCAAATTCGCGGGAAGATAACGTTTTACGCGAAATTATAAAAAATAATGGACGTAACCGCTATGCAGGTGCGGGAGCTTCCCGTCTGGTCTATCCCTGGAAACACATTAGAGACGTAATCGGTAAGACCTGGGCACAGCAAGTGCTTTCTAAGCAATGGCTTAAATTCGATGAAGCCTATAAAGAAAGGCAAAAAGCTTTAGCTAAACAAAGAGAAAGTGGTCTAACTGCCCGAGATATTGACCGGGGGGCAGAATTTATTAATACCATCGACAGTTTGGCGAAACAAAAAGATCCTTTCGCTAAGTCAGTTAAGAATCAAACCTTAGTCTTTTCCGAGGATGGGGTAACTAATCTTGGCAATCAGTGGGATGCCTATATAAATGCTTTGAACAGTTATATTTTCGCTCCCGATCCCAGTCGGATTTCTGATACCCGTGAAGATGATTTACGTTCAGCCATCATAGAGTTGCAAGAAAAAACTGATGGCGAAGAATACGCCATGGTCTTTAATGATCTGGAAAAGTTGAAAATCATTACTGAGAATGAGGCTGAAGAGCAAGCAGGTGTTATTGGTTATACCCTGTTCAAAGCAGATGAGGATGAAATCGTAGCCGGTAATTCTCTTCCTAATAGGCTTGAAAGCTATATGCTTGAACCGGTTAAAAAGAGCTTTATGCACCCGGTATCCTGTCGATATTTCCTCTATCAAGTTCTCAAAAAGCTTGAACTGTTGCAAAAGAAAACTAATCGTGAATTAGAAGGAGAAGAAGGGTTAATCAAATTCTTTGATGAATTTGAACGGAATAACTTTGACGATCCCTCTACCGACGACAAAGTTGAAACTGCCGCTGATTTTGCGATGCGTAAAAAGAGCATAGCTCAACGTATCACTCGCAAACCCAGCGCCGAACAGCAAGCAATCGCCACAGCGCTGTCCACTTATTTAAACAATATCGGTGAATACCGTAACGCTCTGATATTCCAAAGAGTTATCGCTGACGCAATGGAATACGTCAAAAGTGTAATTGATGCATTTGAAAAGCTATTTAACTCTCTAGAGAACAACCTTAAAAAACTGGAAGTAACTCTAGGTCAAGATATGGTTAAATACGATAATCTCACCGGCTCGACCACCCGATACGTCTACGCCAGTTCTAATTGCTTGCGCAGTATTATTAACAACACTCCCTATATGGGAGGAGTTAATTCGATAGATTCAGAGCTGTCCCTAAATATCTATAACTCGGTGCGACGCTATGCGATGCTAACCGATGACAAGGACGAAAACTACTTTAAAGATTTATATAACAATGTGATGCTAGGGTATTTCTCCGATCAAGTAATGAAGAATCATAGCGAGAATATTAAACTTGATGTAATAGAGGCACTTGAACGCGAATATCGAGTGGAAACCCGCAGTTACGAAGCGGAAAATGTTCGACACTACGTGATTGAAGAAATCAATAAAGTTAAACGTTTAGCTTCTCCTTTCATTGAGCAGCCCCTGGGAGAAGAACGGCATCCGATTGAGGCTTGTGCCTATAACAAAGTCTTAGAGGGGGAAAATGATCCGAAACGCGAATCGCTGGTGCGGGAAATCTTAGGTGACTATGGCGGGGAAACCGACGGAGATATTAGTCCGCAAGAAATCCTGTTTTACAACGCAATCTATGGGATTCGTGCCTGTGATTTGTCGAAGTTTGCCCCGCCGCTAAATGACATCACAAGTCATCGTACCGCGGGAGAGTATTTTTCCGCTTACTATAATCTAATCTCGGAGATTAAACCGACCGTAGGGGAGACGAAAGTAATTACCCCGCATATTGATCGGCGTTGGCATTCGATATCTGAACTACCTGATTTAGATGAAAAGAATCAGGCGAAGCAACTTAGAGAAATTCATATCTCGCTCTTACTTGGGTTAGTGTTTGGCAGAATTCAATGGAGTCATGCCATTAACGGAACTAATCGGATATATCGCTATAAACCTGACGATGGCGGATTGCCGGAAGATTTTATTGTCTCAAATGGTACTCCTTGCGATAAGTTCTATGAGGTATTGGATGCTTTAACCAATAGCCCAGTGGCGGTTAAACAGATAATTTCCTATGTTGTAGGTAGGCGTGAGCGGCGTTCTCAACAGGAACAACAGGTTACTTTTGAGAGAACTTACTTAGGGGAATCCCTTAAAGAGGGAATCAACCTCCAGCAGCTATTCTCGACCTATCCCGAGGAATTCCCCTCTGGGAAAGCCTCTATCTTTGATGTGGTTGCTTATGTGTCGTTATCGACACCTACTGAAGAGTATATTGACGAGCTTGCCTATACTTTGTCCGACAATCTAGTTACCTATGTTAAAGACCGGATTGTCTTGCTCAGTTCTGAAGAAGAATCTCACCGAAATGTTAGTGAAGTTCTCTGTCAGCAGCTGGAAATGTTCGCTCAGAATATAGATGGATACCTGGCGGTATCTGGTAGCTCATTTGCGAACAAACTGAACACGGTGCTACTGCCGGTGCTAAATCTTGCTGACAAGGGCGAATACGCGGAAGTTGAGAAAGCAGCTATGTATATAAGCAGGAAACTTGGCTAATGCCCGCAAGTGTAAGAGTGTTTTGATGGTGCTGGTCACCGTAGCGTAACCCTGGGTTTACTCGGTTAGAAACAACCTGCCCTGCTTACGGTGACTAGCACACAATACAAGTGAGGATTAGCCAGTGTTTACCGTTATTATCCTATCCGAGGCAGCTAAATCGATTTTTGATAATTCAAGAATCTATTTTTCACCTTATGAGGAAATGGGTGATATTGCCTTTTGTTCTTGGAATCAGTCTCCTAATGCTCGCACGCTGCGGGAAGTTCTACCGGATTTGCCAGCGATTATTAAAGGAAAAACTGCTTGGCGAGCAGTGGTAGTAGATCATCCTCGAAACACAAAATCTCAAGTGAGAAAAGCTCGCTATGATTTACCGGAGAATCGAAATAGAGAGAATCCTTTTGACTTTCTAGATAATACCCAGGTTGAGCTAAACCTAAAGCACTCTAACCATGCATTAGTTCGTCTTTCTCACGTTTTATTGGGTTACCCTTCTTTAAGTGCTAAGGGATTTATCCCGGTAATAACCTATTGTGATGCCGAAACTAATAAACGGGTTGAAAAGACCATTGATCAGGCGATTAATGATTTTTTGGAAGCCGGGGTGCTGACCGCTCAAGATCAAGAACGTCTAGAAGCGCTCACTGCCTCTCAGCGAAACGAGTATCTGTTCAAACAGGCCATATCCTGGATAGGGGCGCGTCACAGTGAAGTATCCCGTATCTATAAAAGACAAAACTATGATTCTGGTGAAGTAAAACGGCATAAAGACATTTCTCGGGTTTACCATATGGAAGAGTTGCGCCCGGCGGAAGTATATTTTATCGCGACTCGAGCTCCGATTACTCCGGAAGAAAATGTTGAATTAGGTCTAGTTTGGAAACAGTATGAAGAGCGAGACGCCTCACGTTTCGTTGAACGCAATGATTACCCTACTATGACTCGATTTGCGGTTTACGAAATGCTAGAGGAAAAGAACTCTGGATATGAACAGGACGAGTTGAGATTTTGGCTATCCGTTCTTTCTTTAGCGGTAAATCAAGTTCCGCCTAGCACTTTCCAAGCCGATCGTCTCTACCGCATTGGGGTTTCGATTAGTTCTCAAGATCTCTCCGAGATGCTTAATGCCCATATGTCTAAGCTTCGGGCGGCAGAGAAAGTGTTAGAGCGCCTTATTAAACGACCTTTGCCTGATTCCAAGGCGGATATGGATGAGATACTGGCTAGACAAAAGATTGACGTAGATTTCGAGCGGGTAGATAAAGAACAGCTAAGTGTTAGTAGGGCTGGATATGGTCTGTTTACCGATCGTCCAGTTTCTGAATATATCCGATGGAAACAAGATTTTTCCCAGCTTGCGGCAAAGGTTAGGCGTTTTTCTCGTAAGCCGGCACAACTGCTTGCCTACAGCACTTCGCAAGCTCGACAAGTCGCCACTGCTATCCCCACTTCGACCTTGATCTTAGATGACATTACCCGTGCAGATATTGAAGAGAGTTTGAACGAGCAGGTTAAGCCGCTTTTACTGCCAGCTACCACTAATGTTCTTGACAAAAAAGCCTTAAAAAAAGAGCTACGTAAGCATGAACTCAATGTTATCCATGAGATTCGCGAACGGATGACCATGCCGACGGCTCTGATCGCCTGGGTAGTTGCCCTGTCTGTTTGGGTAATATCTTTTGTCCCTTACTTAATAGCAGCTGCTACCAAAGGAAGCGCCAGCCTTAGGGGCGGTATCGTGATGACCTTAGTTGTTATTTTGGTTTTATCCTTATCGGGGCTAGTAGCTTTAATAGGAATGTGGCTCACCCTGCGTAATAAGATTGGTCAGCTGAATGATTTTCTGCATCAAAGCGCAATAGATGTCCAAAACGGAGCGAAAGCTTTTTCTGCGTATCTTTCTAGATATGTTACCTATAGACGAGGACGAGAACTATTAAGAGGCTCGCTGCGAGCAAAAGAGCATTTGAATGAAGATCGTGCTCGCTGGAATCGAATCCTTGAGCGGATAAAGGCGCGTCGTCGCGATGAAAGAGAAATCGTGCTGTCTGTCGGCGGTGATATCAGGATCGAGCGTTATTATGACGGGGTCTGCGAACGAGACTTTGAGTCTGAAGAGAGGGTACAAAAGCTTTACCGGTTCCAACCGGGAGATTCCTTCATGCCGTTTAATGATTCTGGAGAAATGGTAAAGGCTCCCTATGACTTTGTTTCCGGTTTTACTCTGCTTCGTTTGCCTCTTTACGAACCAGAATCTTCTCAAATCTTTGATGAAAAGGAAGACGATTACGTAAAACCGCAATCCAGCCAATCTGGGGGCTCTCCAGTGGTCGCTGATAATCAGAGAGGAGACCAATAGGAAAATGGATGGGTTAATTTCCGCTGTGTCCCTATTTGATGCTTGTAAATCTGCTATCGGATACTTAGGTTTCATACTTTTACCTTGGCTGGTCAATATTCCTAGAACGCGCCGACATCAACAAATATTTATGCCCGTGGTTGCATTTATTTACACAATTGTGGCATTAATAGTCCTCTATTTATTTAATAAAACCCTAGAGGAAGTGGTATTTGCCTGGCTTTTTAGTTATTTTCCCATCTTGAAGATCTTTATTTTTATTTCTCTGTTTTTCTATATAGATAATGCAGCCATTATCATAGTT
>NZ_RPZY01000034.1:0-2754 GCF_008661855.1 Varibaculum sp. | reverse complement strand
GTTACGGTGGGATCAATCGTGAGCGTGAATTTCATTCCGTTCCACCTCCTTTCCTCTCTCACTTGCCGGCGATTATCATTAAACCAAGGACGTTTGCGTATCTGCTACTTACAGTTAAAAGCCTTATTGCCGGCAGTACAAGTTATATTAACTAAGCGGTATAAAAACCACGCCAAGCGGGAGGGTTTTGAGGCTCCCGCCCGTCAGCAAAGGTAGATTTTCTACCCTGAAAGTTTCACCAGAAAATGTCCGTGGTTACTGGTGCCCGGCGCTCTGGCGTGCAGTCGTGGTGGCGATGCCGCTCCCGGGGCTATCTGTAATTTCTAAATACTACTTCTGTCATGAAAAGTACGTGGTGCCTCATGTCAATTTGAGCGCGAAATGAAGTGTCTTGGGTTTTGTTCTGCTTCTTAAATTGGGTGCCAGTTGTCTGGCGTGGGTCTGGTTATAAGTTGTGATGATCTTGGTTGGGGTGTGGTGCTCAAGAGCTTCGTGTAGCCGCTTGGTGTTCTACCAGTGAGCCCAGTTCATCGTCGCGAACTCGACCTCCGTCACTCCTGCTCAGGTCTGGGAGTAGATCAGCTCGGTCTTGTATAGCCCGTTGATTGTTTCTGCTAGAGCGTTATCGTAAGAGTCTCCCACTGTTCGAGTGGACGAGGCGATACTATGCTCGGCAAGCAAACTTCCATAAGCGCTGGAGACGTACTGAGAGCCATGATCACTGTGGTGGGCCAGCGAGGCGAGATTCCCCTTTGGCCTGGCTAATCGCCTGATCAAGGGCTTCCAATGGCAATGCCTCGGTTCGCATGGTTGATCGGGTGGACCAGCCCACAATCATGCGTGAGAATACATCGGTGACAACCGCTGTGTAAACGAACCCGGCCCGGGTGCGGACATAGGTAATATCAGCAACCCAGAGCTGATGGGGGTGCTTAGCGCGGAAGTTACGCTCCATAAGGTCTGGTCGCCTATCCGGTACGTGTGTGGGCTGAGTAGTGATCGGGGATCTGCCCCGACGCGCGCCACTGACACCCTCATGGACAATGCCGGGTCCTGTTTTAACCGCTCCTTGACAAGACACACTGCTCAAGCTTTGAACTCTTGCGAATAATGTTGGGCCAGACCCCTTATCCTCCTCGATAAAACCGAGCAACAAAACCCCACCAAAACAAAGCAAACTATCGCACCAAGTGCAGCCAGTAACTTGATGAGCTTGGACCGCAGATAACGGCTGGGTTCACCCAGCCGATTGAGAACGTCTTGACCGACCACCCGACTGTAAATCAAAACGCCCGACCTGATGAGGGTTTGGAAAGCTCGACTTTGGGACGCTGATCAGGCCCGCACGTCTAACCGAGCGACGGGCTCGACGTTGAGGCGCGGTTTGATAGTGACGCGCGGGAACTCCGGAGCAACGCCCATGCCGCCAACGTCTAAGACCCTGTCGGGACCGTAATGGTCAACAAAGCACCACGCGCCAATGAGGGACCGGCGTTGGAGTAGCGTGCGTGCGACAGTCATTGCGCACAAGCCTCCAAGAGGGACTGCGCGCAAGGTCAGAATCTCTACCTTCGCTCCGTCAACGCAGTGCGGGGCTAGGGGCGATGCATCCACCTCAGGTGGTTTGAGTTCCACGTTGGGTATCGCGCTTCCCCTTTTTTCAGTATTCGCCTTTTGGCTGTGTGGTTGGTGTTTTTGTCTTTCAGCCTAGGCGTAAACAGTGCTGATCATGGGGGACGAGGCTCATGTGCGGGTATACATAATGACGCGCCACCGAACCGGTGAGATTCGACGGCGCACCATTGTGTGATCAGGACTAGGTCCTTGTAATCAAATGGGTCGCATGAGGTTCTTCTTGCGACGTGTCACCAGAAGAGCTCCATCTGCTGTCATCAGGCCACCGAGGGCCAGCAGTGTCAGGATTCCGGAAGCACCGGCCTTCGACAACTTCGTCTTCGGTGAAGCCGGAGGGGTCGGAGGAACAATCGGCTGGTGAGTATAGGAACGGAGCCAAGAATAAGATTTTGTCATATTCTTGGCTCCGTTCCTTTTCAACTAGCTAGGAAGTTACTCCTTTGAGCGCTTTCGAGTAGATAGTCCAATAACTCCTACTGCGAACATAGCGGCTCCAATCCCGAGAAGATTGCTGCTAGATAGGCCTGTTAACGCAAGCGAACGTTCCTTGGCCTGCGCCTTTGGCTGCGGGGTACAGGTTTGGAGTTCAGCATCGGTCATCTCGCGAGTACGATTTACGTCTTCTGTGGTGGCCTTGTCAGTATCGAGAACCCACGTCTTGCTGGCGGTATCCCACTTGTATGGCGTGGTCGTCACAGTGAAGGTCTCAGTGACCTGCTTCTTCTTGCAATCAGACTGCGGATTCTTCGCCGGCGACTCCTTAACATCCGCCTTTGGCTGCGGGGTGTCTGGCGCTACGGTCTTTTTATCTACCATCGCGATAACTGGAATGCGCTCTTGCGGGGTGTCCTTGGAGCTAATGAAACGCTGGTAATTCGAAAGGTTTGGGATGTAAACGCCGATGTTTTTATCAACAATGTCGCTATCTGAATTTGAATCCTCAGCATAGGCAATGATTTTCTCGTATGCTGCTTTAACTTTTGCTCCCTCAGGAGTATCAATTCTTCCGAAACCGTGAGTTTTCTGGGAATCTACGCCATCTTTAGCTACTATTTCGCGGATTTTCTCTAAGGTGAAAGAGTCTGACCAGTAGTAGACAGCAAGCTGAGTAGCTGCGCG
>NZ_RPZY01000001.1:0-3561 GCF_008661855.1 Varibaculum sp. | reverse complement strand
CCCGTAACATTTCCACCCTCCACAGACAAAATCACCCGCCCAGTTACGGTGTTAGGGGGAGATTGGCAGGATTTTGAGGGATTAGGGACAGTTAAGGCTAGTTAGGGAGGGCGATTGCGTGTCGGGAGGGTGGTTTTGTGTTGGGAGGGCGATTCTGCACAGAGAGGGTGGTTTTATAGCATTAGCGCTGACATTTCCGCCCTCCCGAAACATTTCCGCCTGCGGAGGGCATTAACGTGAGAATCAAGCGCTGCCCGAAAGATATAACACCCCAGTAACTCACCCAAGAAATCCCTCATGCAGCAAATCGGTTCGTTTCTACTAGCTTCCTGACTTATCATGAGGAATCGTGTGCCCATACAGCCTATCCGCAAGCAAAGTTTTGCAGTACCATGTATGCCGGCTGAGCGAACACGGCTGCCAGTTCGACCAGCTAATTGCGTATCTACAGCAAAATCAGCAGCGACTTTCCGCGCAGTTACCCGCGGAAAACGCCCTGACCGTATGGAGCGGACAGCGCCTGAAGATAGCCGGAATAGGGATAGCGTGGCAGGAATCTTTTAGCGGGACAGACAGTTTCCATAAAGCCCAAACCACCTGGCAAAAGCTGTGTTCACACAGTCAAAACCTTAGAAACCAAATATATAACACCACTATTTTCCCAAACGGTAATGCGAATCAGGAATATCCTTCCGACTCTCAGCCCACGCCCCTTGCCGCCAACACCGATAATCCTATTTTCCGGAAAGAAACTAGCGCTCAGTTTGATGGAAACAAAGCAGATTCGACACCTAACTGGCCGCTGGTATTCGGTAGTTTTGGTTTCAGTCCCTCCACTTCCTCCATTTTGCTAATACCAGCCCTCGCGGTGGTAAGCACCGATAGTGGAACCTGGCTTTGGCAGGCGCGTTTACAAGGTGAGAATAGTAATTCTCAAGGATGCGAACCAGTTTCCTCCCAAACACGAAGCGACAAATTAAGCACTAACTCCAGGCAAACAATAACTAAGGGGTATCCCTCTGACCCCACATTAGCCGTAGCGAAACCAGCGACCCTGCAGGCAAAAATGCCCAGTCGCGGCGGGGAAAGTGCTCCGGTCTGTATAGAGAAAAGCTATCCTCATCTAAATCCGCAAGACTGGATGCAGGCGGTAGGGCGAGCACGAAGCGAAATTCAAAGTGGTAGGGCCGAGAAAATCGTACTCGCCCGTGACATACAACTTCGCTTTGATCAGGAGATTTCTTTACTTAGAGTTACAAGCTACCTGGCAAATCAATACCCGACCTGTTGGACATACGCGATAGGCGACCTGGTGGGAGCTAGCCCCGAGATGCTAGCCAGCGTTCTGGACGGAAAACTGCTGTGCCGCGTCCTGGCTGGCTCGGCTATTCCCACCAAGGAGAATTATCTCTTTACCGACCCTAAAGAGCAGCTAGAACACCAATTAGCGGTGCAAAGCGCCGAAGAATCACTTGTGAACCTCGGTCTCGATTTGCAAGTTCCCTCCCCGCGTCTACTCCGCCTAGGGTATGTCACCCATTTAGCAACCGATATTACTGCCGAAAACCTAGCAGACCAGGGCGTAACCTCGCTGAGCGCTGCTGGAGCTTTACACCCCACCGCGGCCGTGTGCGGCAAACCGCGCGAAGTTGCAGCAGCCCGCCTTAGCGAACTAGAAGCAATGAATCGGGGGCGTTACGCTGCCCCAATAGGCTGGATGGATGCCAGTGGCGAGGGCGAATGGGCAATCGCGTTGCGGTGCGCGCAGCGGCATCATTCCCGTGGCGATATTTACCGAGTTATTGCTGGTGCTGGCATTATGGGGGATTCTAATCCTCAGCGCGAACTGGTCGAGACTGAAACCAAAATGTCACCAATGATTCGGGCATTAACAGCGTAAGTATACTGAGATATCTAAAAACGCGAACTTGGCGGGTTTTCTTAAAGCACTATGCACATTAGCCGTTAGTTATAAGAAAGCTACAGCTAGTTATCTGCCCCTATCCAGGTTAATGCAGATAACTAGCTGTAGCTCAAATGATTATTTAGTTTTTAACTCTTTTTAGTTTTTCGCCTTTTTACGGACGGATACTAATGCCATTCCGGCTCCTAGCATTGTGATGAAGCAGATTAGTGCTACATATGCTTGAGTGCCGGTATTTCCTAAACGACCGGAAACAGATCCCTTACCTGGCTTTGTCTTCGAGTCCTGAGATTTTCCTGGCTTAGCCTTCTCCGCAGCAGTCTTAGCCCGAACAGTCTTAGCAGGCTCAATCACAGACGAAGAACCATCAGCATAAGAAATAGTCACCTTACCGTTATCAGCAACCTCGACCTTAGCAGTATCAGGAAGATTAGGATTAGCAGCCTTAACCGCAGCCTTAACAGCATCCTTCTCACCAGCAGTCAACTTAGCAACATCATCAACCGCAACCACAACCGGATCAGCGAAGTTGATTTTGACGAACATCTTTACAGTGTCAATGGAGTCGCCTTTTTGATCGTCCTTGTATTTGACGTTTACGGTAATCTCTTGGGCAACTCCGATCTTTGTAGGATCGATAGAATCGGGTACAAGTTTTGTACCTTCAGGAAGCTGCAAATCTGTTTGGTTATAATCAGCGTCACTTGCCTTCGCTTTTGCTTTAAAAGTTACAGCTTTTGCCCCGTTAATTTTATCGGAGGTTAATTCGGTGAGGCTTGAAATTTCAATGGGTTTATTTACATTATTCAAAGTCTGGTCAAGAACAGGCTCGTACTTATCCTTAAGCGGCTTAACTACGTAATACATCTTGCCAACTGATTTATCTTGATTGTTGGAAGCACGGTAAACCGTATAGGTGGTTTTATGGTCACCTAATTTCGCATCAAGAGCAACCGTGCCGCCTACTTTGATTTCATACTGAGGATAACTACCATCGGCATCAGACTTAACCTGTCCGCTCTCTGCCATGTCCAGAAGTAGACCTTTCGGTAAATCCTGTACTTCCACGTACGGTCTACCATCGGCATTTAACTTAACTTGAGAGATTGAGGGCGTGCGGATGGTGTCACCCTTTTTATTCTTTGGATTACCCGGTAATGCCAGATTCTCTAAATAAATCTTGTGGTTTACCAACCCAGCAGTATCACCACGGAAGAAGTAAAGATTTACCTTGTCCCACGGGTAATCAGGGGCAGAAATGGTTTCACCATTGTTTTGCCACAGTGGCAGCTGCGGAACATCATGGGACTCGTTATCGGTAGTCCAGGCATATTTAGTAATATCCGCAACATCCAATGTGTTGGTTGAAATGTCCTTGTAGAGCAAGGTGGCAACCCCACCCTGAATCGTTACATTTAAAGCCTCAGGGTTCGCTTCTTTTACTTTTTCCTGGAGAGCTTTGACCTCTTGGTCAGTTAAATCCCAAGGATTGTAAACCTTGATTTTCTCTGCGGGCGGTTTAGCTGGATAGTCATCCTTAGCTGCCGCAAATGCGGGTACAGCACTAAAAGACAAGGCTACAACACCCGCTAAAGTTGCACCCGCTATTTTCTCGAATAATTTCATTTACAGTATCT
>NZ_RPZY01000018.1:0-38378 GCF_008661855.1 Varibaculum sp. | reverse complement strand
TCGGTGGTCTGTTCTGGGATCATCCCCGCAGGTGCGGGGCATTTGATTTTAGGACAGTCGCAGAACTAATCGCTAAGGGATCATCCCCGCAGGTGCGGGGCATTTCTGGTGATTGACCCTACCGCTAGGACGGTCGAGGGATCATCCCCGCAGGTGCGGGGCATTTGACCGGCTAGGGCTAACAGGTTACCCAGGTCAGGGATCATCCCCGCAGGTGCGGGGCATTTTCTATCGACAAGCTAGCCGGTAAAACCGACGGGGGATCATCCCCGCAGGTGCGGGGCATTTACTCGTTGAGCTGGAATATCGATCCAAAATATTCGTCTCTAACGCCATCCTATAGGTAGCTACCTCAGATTTTTAGAATCTACGTTTACGCATTTTTCTACGCCTGGCAGCTATCGACCATCCATAGCCTTCATTATCACCAGTTTTCCCTTGCAACCATCCCGGTTCTTGGCGTTGCCCATCCCCCGCTGAACTATCACTTTTGATTCGCTCTGGATGTTGCAACAATGTCATCCCTTCGAGTTCCATTGGATTCCATTTATGCCCAGCCGAGCGCACAGCATAACCTTGCTCATTGTTAGTGCTATATATCAGCAGAGCCTTACCCTGTTTCCGCTCCGCAACCACTAAATCCCACAGGTTCTCCCTCACCCGGGCAGACAATCTCCCCACGAATACTCCCGGCGAGGCCTCTAACAGCCAGCGAGTTATGTATCCGCGCAGCCCCGGAGGGCAGGCCGTCAAGACTAAAACCATCAAAACGGAGCCTCCCCTGCCTCTGCCGCATAGTTAGAGCCGCCCCCAACATTTCCTTGATAGTAATCCCACAACCGATTGCGGTTCTCCCGAACTTCTACCGAAGCATCTCGCTGGCCGGTAAGCAAAAAGATAATATCTTGCGTGCACCGCTTCAGCAGTCCCTTTTGGAATACCTGGTCACGCAGCTTAATCCGCATTCTGGTAGCAACATCCTGCTCTCCCTCAGAAACAATCTGGAATGCCAGTGGAATCACGAATTCAGCCTTATATAGGTCAGCAATATCAAACACAAAGGAGCGCGAATGCCCAGTGTGCACTATGCCGAGTCCCGGCGAACAACCCAGAGCACAAATAGCCGCATGGGCAATCCCATACAAAGTCGCGTTACCAGCAGACAACGCCTGGTTAACCGTATCTCCTGCCGAGAAATCTTGGGAATCAAAAACTCTACCTGCCCAAGGAACCCCATATTCATCCGCCCAGCGCCGATACGCCTTTTTCATGCGGTGCCCTTCCCGCCCCCGCAGCTGCCGCATGGAGAGCCCCTCCACGTCCTCATCACCAAAACGCATTTGATACATCGCCCTGGCTACTTTGATTCTTTCATTTTGCGAGGACGAGCAACGCGCTTGCAGCTGCAACAAAGCATTCGAGTCAGCCAAACTACGTCCACTGGCATAGAAGCGCACCCCGTTTTCACCAACCCAAACCACGCTCACCCCACATTCACCTAAAAGGCTCATTGCCTGGTGAGAAATCGTAGATCCCGGTCCCAGCAGCAGCGATGAAATCGTCGCCGCCGGGACATGCATCGTTCCCTGCTCATCTCGCAGGGTCAAGGCATTTTCTGCACGATGCACTATGCAGCGTTCCGCATAGAGGAATGACCAGCGGTCTTCCACCCGCGGCAGTGATTGCCGCGGGACGGGCTTATTTGCGAGACCACCGCTCATTGCTAACCTACCTAGGAGCTAAGGTTAGCAACCCGCATCCGTACGCCTTCGCTGCTCCTAAGCCATTTAGCATGGCGCTGCGCAGCAGTTCAGGATTTTTTACAGTCAGAATTCCTTCGAATGCTACCCGGTTCAAGGTAACTAAAAATCCCGGTCTCCCCGATTTTCCTCGCTGAAAACGAATGCGCTCTTTTTCCACGATTGCAACTGCCAAATCAGTTGCTTCATCCTCGGATGGATTGGCAGCTACCCGGGGAATCTCAAACCCCCAACCCTCTACTCTAGACGCCAACCAATTAATACGATCTTCATCTCTAACAATCGGAATCCGCTTAGATCGTTTAGTACCTTCAGCTTTCACCGCTCGAGTGGGAGTCGCCACTAACCTAAAGTTCCAGCTGCTTCCCTCCGCGAGCTGCTCTAAGAAATGCCGATAGCTTTTTACTCCGAACGAGGACGGTATTTCTGGCCACCCTGCCTCCTCGGCAAGTTGGGTTAAATCCGGACGTAGCGGAGACTGTATATAGAGGTAATAACCCTTTTGATATCTATCCAGTCGCCAGAGAATCCGCGGAGGTTCCCCTCCCTCCCATTGGGAATCATGAAAACAGTTTTGCAAGATAGCTGCGTGCATCCGCTCCATGGAGGCGAGTAACCTGGCGGCTCCACGTCTCCGGGGGTTTAAAGCGCACCGTGAAAGATAAATTTCGCTCACCACATACCTCCCGGATTGTGGGTGGTTAGGAAGGACGGCTCGGTTTCGGCAGCTGCTATATCGGTAGCTACCTCGCATTTCCACCTGACTACGTCACGCCATTCGTATTGGCGATGGTGGGAATCGAAACTGAGCGGAACATCGTGCACTTGGTCAAAAATGCAGTCTTCACGTCTGTCTTCCGGTAGTAAATCCAGATCTGCAACTACCTCTAAACTTACTTTTCCATTTTCGAGGTCGAGGGGTGAAGAGGACGTCCAGGTAGTTTTCCGCGATATTTTCTTTTGATACCACGCGGCTGCCTGCCAGGGGTAAGCGGCGATGGCGTCTACCAGATTTCCCTCTGACAGCTTTGGACGGATAGGAGTCATAGGAGGAAACGCCCTTCGCCCTAAATACAGCGGAAACTTTGGTTTAACCAAGGCATCATTAAGGGCAGCAATCAGGCTGGTTTCCCCGCTGAGCCCGACAACAAATACCGCGTCTGACAGGTAATAGCGGTCAGAAAGCGGATAGGAAGTCTCACCATCAAAGGAATGGGTGGTATGAAAATCCCTTTCCCGAGTTCCTGGCTGATCGATGCGAACTGCCAATTTCAGGTCAACCAAATCCTCAACAGGATCCACCCGGCGGCGTCCCTGTGCTGCCGCTAGCAGGCCAATTATTCCACTCTTGGAGGGCTCTGAGGACGTCCTGCGCTTAGTAAATCGAGATGACGTCCCCCATGACTGCATCGGACCTTTGAGGGTCAAAAGCATATTCTTCATGACTATTCACCTTTGGCAAGCAGTTCAGTCACCAGGTTGTCTAAATCCGAAACTAACTGAGGGAACGCCACTGGTTCTTGGATTTGCCGGAGCTGCTCCCGCGAGTCCCCGACCCCGCAGGTGAACTGGGCAAGAGGCTTTACTCCATAAGCGTCCTCGATATCGGCTGCTTCTTTGACCAGTCGGGATACTGAGGGTGTTACGAAACCCGTGCCTTCTCGGGAGGTAATGGCATTCTCAAACGCCCCCACCAGGGACACTGGCTGGTCATCACGTACGGAAACGTAGATTGCTTCCGGAAGCGTCCGATTGGCAAAAGTGTTTTGTTTACCGGTGGGCATGGATTTTACAAACGCCTGGGCAAACGCGTCAACTGCCCGAACCGTGGCATCGTCGCTACCTAGATTTTCGCGGAGCATATCCAGGTTAATTGTTGCATAGCGATAGAGCGTGGAAGAATTGAACTCAACAGTTCCCATCATCCCCGCTCCCGCATCGGTTTCCGCTTCATCTTGGGACTTTACGTCATCAACTGCGGTAAAGAAATCGAATTCGTTTTCTACGCTGTGGGTAGAAATAGCATGTGCCACCTGGCAGGAGGCATCGACATTCACTGATGCGTCATCAGCTACCATGCGACCAAACAGAGCCAAATCTACAGAGTGATTCCGGTTCAACAGCCTTTCAATTTCTCGTTTCTTCGGCTTTTCTTCGTTAGCTGCTTTTTCGACCGCATATTCTGCCAGTTGCCGCAGCTGTAAGGAGGATAGGAACACCAAGTAGGTGGAAACATCATTGCCGACCTCTTCCTCAGCATCTTTCTTAGCACGCGAGGCTTTTAATTTGATTCCCAGCGCTTTAAATACGTCGACCGCCAGTTTCGCAGATTCCGGTTCTAGATCGGGGTTTTGTGCCACTATCTGTTCAGCCAGCAAATCCACAATCCGATTGGTCCGATAGCCTAGATCCTCTTGGTTGAGGAAGTCGCCAAATACTTGCCTAGTCTCCCGTTTCCAACATTGCGAAGAAACTCGGGCTCGACGCTGTCCTCCAAAAGTTGCAGTCTTGGGGCTTCCGGAATCATCTCGATTCACGCAGGACGGCGGGACATTTTGCAAAATATGAAAATCGATAAAGTTAGTCATGACAATCTCCTTTACTTGGTCTGTGAGTTAGTTTCTGATTTTTCGTTTTTCTGTCGGGCATAGCCTCTCGCCCAGGAGAGGGTAACTTTTTGTCTACCCCCGGGGATTGCGAAGCGATAAAGGTCTTGCGCCAGCAGCCCGTAGTCAATAGCAATCGCGGCACGCGTTGATCCCAGCTGACCGATTAGTCCTTTCAAATGGTTGAAAAAACCGGAAAAAGTCGTGGACATAACCGCCGCGTCAAAATGACGCCGCACCGCTTTCTCGTTATCCATACCTTCTAACCAGGCGAGCCTCGATACTGCTTCTCCCAGGTTTACTCCCCGTTGATGCATGGGGGTGGTTCTACCCCGCTGATGGCGAGCATAGAGCCACAAAGCCCCGCGAATTGCCTGCTCCTTGGCGGTCAACAAATCTGAAGACGTATTCCTGTCCGTTTCTGGGGAATCAACTAAATGCCACACCGAGGGAGGGAAAACATAGAGATCTTGGGATGCCTTGCGCAGCTCAGCCAAATCAGCGCGAGCTTGCGGGGAATCGTTTAATTGTCTTGACGATCTTGCTGGGTGAAACGCGAATGCACCAAACGAACGTCCTCTCCGAATACTGTCCGCAAGGTTTCATAGGTACGTTGCGCATTAGCGACCGTATTGCGTACTACCAGGGCACATCCCCCATTTTGGAGTCGTGTTTGCAGATCTGCGACCAGCCCAGCCTCGCCCTCCCAATGCTCCACTTCGATCTCTTTGGTAGTTAATACCGGCAGAGGGCGAACTTGAACTCCTGGCCCATCCGAGTAAGAAAGCGCTGGATATATGGGAGTTTGCGAGGACGAACCCGCCCCTTCCCCTTTGGCTTGCGCTGCGACTTGATTTCCTCCCACGACTACCGGTTTCCGCATCGCCGGAAATACCGAACCATCAAACGGTTCCGAAACTTTGTCCTTCTCTTTAGCAGCTTGCTTCAACTCTTGCCCTTTTTCATAGGCTGAAAATAGCTCTTCGCGCGCCCTCCGGGTTAAGGTTGCGGATAAAGCAATTACCGGAACCCCGAACGCCCCCAGCCATTGCACGGTTCTCTTCAGGAATTGGCTGGTGTAGACATCGTAGCTGTGTACTTCGTCAATGATGACAACTTTGTCGCTAATCCCCAGATGCCGCAAACTCACATGCTTGGTTCGGAGCGCGGAAAACAGCAAATGATCCACTGTACATACCACTACCGAGGCTAGCAGCGCAGCTTTCTTGTTAAACCAGCGATGTACTACTGCCGGCTGCCTACTGTGACCAGACTCTTCATCAATGCCCATTGAAGAACTCTGTCCCGGGGAAACCGCATTGCCGGAACTAGCAATTCTTCCGTATTGGATTTTCTTATAAAGGCCATTTAGGGCAGCATTTCCGTGCTGAAGTTTTAGGCTAAAACCACTTTTCGCCGAGATCTGCGCCCATTCGACAACTCTAGAAAACATGGCGTCCGTAGTAGCTTTTGTCGGTAGAGCCACCAACACCCCAGAAGTTCCTGCTCGCTTCGCCAAAATGGTGGCTGCCATTAACGCCGCCTCGGTCTTACCGGCCCCCATCACTTCCTCGATTATCATCATGCCGGGTAGCGCCATTTTTTCCGCGGATTCTACCGCTGCAACCTGCGCGGGGCGAGCATGAGTATCGGAGCCTAAAGCGAATAGGGTTTGCAACAGTTCATCAGGGTCGTGAGAGAGTATCTCTGGCTGCCAGGAGGGCGGCAAATGCAGCTTCTCCCAAGCAGCTTTAGTGCGATCGCGATGGTGATCAGGAGATAGCAACCTTTTCGGATATAGCTCGTTCCAGTCAACCAGTGGGAAAAGCTCTTGATTCGAAGCAATCCAGTCGGCCATCACGGTAATACCCGCCACCAAGCTTTGCCAGGTAGTTGGGAAAATCGCCTCTCGACACTGGCTTACTACCTCTTGGCTATCAGTCCATTCCATCCACCAATCTAGTAGTTCCCGGCGGGTCTGTTTCCAGGTTTTATCACCATTAATAACCTCAGGGAGATTGGGATTCGCCATATCAGCATGTCGCTGCCAAGACACCGGGCGGCCATGATGAGCGCCGATTATCGACCCCAATTGTTTCGCAGTGGCGCATCTTTTCTCCGCCTTTCCTGGATTCCAGCGCGATTCCAGCCATTTTTCAAACGCTATTTCCCCTATCCAGGAGTGTGGATTGTCTCCGCGCAGTTCCTCTGCCCGCTGGTATTTGGTTAGGGAGTCGTCGCTGTTTTTAAATATCCGTTCATAAAGCTCGGTATTCTGGGTAAGGAACATAGGCGAGCATTTCCCAATGTCATGGGCGCCCACGATTAGCTTCAGTAAGGCTAAAGCGCTCCCCGAGGACTCTTTTATCCCCTGTACCCGCAATAACGGTTCTACTAACAGCTTCCGCTGTCGAGGGGACAGATATTTATCCCATATCAGCTCAGCCACTTCCCCCGAATCAGCCATATGCACAGCGAGCGGCAACCATTGCTTATTTCCGTCATCAGGCGGAGCAGCATTCCAAAAATTAGTTTTTGCCCAAATAGATAACGCTGCTTTCGAGAGCTGAGATTCTGACGCCATCCTCTTAGTAAACCTCATCGGTGAAGCCATTACCGGTCTTTCAATCTTCAGTATTACGCTAAAAAGTAAACAATAAATAACTCTATTCCCGTTTACCCAGGTCAAGGAGGATTATATAACCCTGCTAACCAGATTGCTGAACAGACTAGCACTAACCAGTGTTCAAGTAGTTATTCAGATTAGAGAATCATCAGGTTAAGCAATATCAGAGCACAGCCTCCGAAAACCACTGGCGCGGGCGAACGCTCAGCCCGCGTTTGCTACCTCCCCGCGCCAGCCCTCACGGGTTCGACCCCTCAGCTTATAAAATGGTTAATCCCCAGGATAAACCTGGGGATTAACCATTTGAGTTATCTAGCTGCCGAAGATGATACAAAGTGGGCAGCGGGACAGCGGTGGCTCGGGTGGGCTTTGTCGCTTGATAGCAAGCCAAAACGGCGGCCGGATCATTGCAGCACGAAGACCCGAGTCAGCGGCATGCGACAGCTTTTGCTTTCGAACAAATTTTCCGCGACGGAAAGCGGCGCAACCTTTACGCGCCACTCCCCTGTCGCGTAAAAGTTAGCTCTAGCGCGCACAGGTTGTATCGATGCTTGTGGCGCACCTGTGTTCGTATCATTATCCACATTGAAACTATCAGTAGAACTGTCACAGGTTCGCACAGCCCTTACAGGTAGGCTTGGCGTCCATCTGCAACATAGCTCTTAGTAAGCATATGTGGAGGAGCGGGTTAATCTCCCAAGTTTAGTTCTTGCATTTTGACGGCTATTTCTCCGCGTCTGGCCTCTAGTAAATTTATGGTGTCGCGCACGTAGCTTCCTACGGTATGTTCAGATAAGCCTGTAGCGCGGGCGATTTCCCGATTTGTGTACGACTTAGCGAGATACTGTGCAATTCTATATAAACGGTCAGGCAGCGTTTTTACACGTTTAGCAAAATCTTCATCAACACGTGTCTGGTTGCTTTGGATATAATAATTTAGCAGCATGTCTGTTGGGCGTTGATTAAGCACGGTTTTCCCGTTATAGGCATTGTGTAGTGCCGACACAATTTCTTCAGTTGACGTTTCTTTAGTGAGAAAACCTTTCGCTCCAGCAGCTAATGCTTCACGAAGCGTGTGTGGACGCTCAAAAGCAGTAAGCATCAAAACTATAGCCTCAGGGCGAATTTCTAATAATCGTTTCAGAGTTTCAATTCCATCTAATGTCGGCATGGCGATATCGAGCAGTGCCACATCCCACTGCACAGATTGTGCAATATTTAAAAGCTTAATCCCCGAGCTGGCAACTCCAACGAGTTCTATACTGGAGAAGCGTCGCAACAAATCGCTTTGCTGCTCACGATACATGCGAGAATCGTCAGCAAAAATCACCCGCAAGACATTTGCTTCGGGGGCAACGCTATCAGTCTGGAGTTTGTCCGTGTTGTTAAGACTCTTGGAGACCATTTATATTGCCTTTCCCAAGTGGGAGTTCGCCGTGAACATGCCACCAGTTATCTACGGTCCATATGTCTAACTCGCCTCCAGCGAATTCAAACTTTTCACGAAGATTGTTGAGTCCCCTACCTGAACTAATCACTGAATCGTGGGGTGCTGTGTGATACTGATTCTTCACCATCATTTCAATCGTGTCTGTGCTATAGGAAATACTCAAAACAGCATATGTTGACGGCGCACCATATTTGACTAAGTTGGTTGATGTTTCTCGGAGAAATGCTAGTAACACGCTCTTTATTTCCAGTGGAAGCTGTTCCAAATCCTTATCCTCATACTCCAGCTCGAGATTAATTCCTGCAGCTGAAGCGATACTTTCCGTTCTTGCCAGTGTAGAAATAAAGCTACTTCCTTGATCGTTAGATCCGTTTGTGTCATCTAGTAGTTGAATAATTTCTCGAAGCTCTTTCAGAGAAGCACGAGTTTGTTTCTCTAAAAAAACTAGCTTTTTTGCTAATGAGGTGTGGTCAATTATTCCTGCTTCTTGTCGCACTGATTCAGCAAGCTTTGTTATCACAGATAAAGTTCCCGCTAAAGAGTCATGCAACTGCATAGCTAGATTAGCTTTCAGTTGTTGTGCTTCTTCTAAGTTCTGCAATTTGGTTTTCCATAATTGCGCTACCGCAGCATCTCGTTCCTCTGCAGAACGACGCATAACATACCCTAGGACGAATCCAGTGCCGAGCATAAGTACCAACATCAAAGCAGCTGGAAGCTGAAACGAAACCGAAAACCAAAAACCTCCAAGCAAAGCTAACGCCCCTAAAATGGCGTCAATCTTGTAGCTATGCCAACCCCAAAGGAAAAATACCACAACGCATACATAACCAAGGATGCCTACAGAGGTAGCTGGAGCGACAATGAACGCAGTATCAAGCAGGAGAAAAATCCACCCGCCCAGCCGAGGACGCAAAGGGATCAGTATGGCGGCAACAAGCAAGAGCAGCACGCCTGCTCCACTTATGGAAGAATCCGCCCCGCCCAAGAAATACAAATCTATAACAGCAATGAAAACCAGAAGAAACCAGAAGATGAGACAGAAAAGCCCGTTGCTTTTGAGATTCTTGCTTATGTTAGAGATTAGGTTTTTAGCACTATCTACCGGCATATCCACGGGAAAATTTTACACACTGGATGAGCGGTAAGAACCACATGAGTCATATAGTTCCCTCCCTGATGCGAAAGATCTACCTCCCCATTTCCACTCACTCCTGCACTAGGCAAGAAAAAAGCAAGAATACACAGAGCAAGAACCCGCATGGCACCTCCTGAACTAGACTCTGTAACTCTTAAAGCAAGTCTACCTCTCCCCTAACACGCTCCGCATACCCCAATTTCGGGACATTGCGCATCATATAAATCTTAGGAGAGCATGGGAGATGCTGGAGCGCTCCAGAAAGATTAATCACACATCTACATGTAGGAGGTTAACTTATGTCGTTCAAGAAAGGAATCCTTACAGCAACTGCTGCGATTGCAATGCTGGCAGGTGGCACTGGTGTTGCCTATGCAGACAACAGTTATGTTTCAGGTCGGCTCAACACCTCTGGATCTCTTGTTCAATACGATTACACCCGAACGCACACTTTCAATGGGCCGATCAGCTTGAGTGTTAGCGATATGCCTAGAGGACATCTTCGTTTAGGGTTGCGTAACATGAAGCAATCAGGCGGTCCACAGTTTACTGGGACGTTGCAGTGGAATGCTAAGGGGGCGAAATCGTGGGATAACATCCTGAAAGGTACTCGATTCGCGTTCCAAGGTCGCATGAAGGCTTGTAACTGGTTCTGCGATAACACGTGGGGCGGTGACCTTACATACTGACAAGTTATGAAAATTTCAGTTATGCGAGCCGTCTCTGCGTGTCTGGTGTCAATGGTTCTGTTCCTATCTGGATGTACTACTGGTGACCCAGACACGCAGCAGGCAGAACGATCCAAGGATGTTCAGATTGTATCCACAATTTCTGTGGAAAAACGCCGGATTGCGCCAATGTTTTCCACGAAAGCAACTGTAGAGCAAGCGAAGTCTTTTGTTCTTTCGACATCTCAGCGTGGTCCTTACCGGTCTGCGGTTAAAGTAAACGATTCTGTAAAAGCTGGTCAAGTATTGGGGTGGAACAATGGTGTGGAGATTAAATCACCTGTAGATGCCATTGTGCGCAGAGTTGGGGAGACATCTGAACATCTCCCGATGTATTATCCCGTTTTTGAGCTGGAATATCAGGGGTTTGCTTTTACTGTAGATGCTCCTACGCTTTTATCTGTTGCTTCTATCGAGTCGTTGACTGGAAAGTTTCAGATTGAAAATGGTCTTGGCCCCACTGAGATTAAAGCTATCCTGGCTTCGCCTGGGGATCAAGAGTCGCTAGATAAAGATTTGACCGCAACAGTATCACACAATACAGAATTCCAAATCACCAATGCTGAAATCGCCACTAGTTTTCCTAAGCAGGAGAATTTAGCTGTGTTCGGGGAGAATCCATCTGGGCAAGATCCTGTTTTTGAATCCGGTGCGGAGCAGGGGCTAAGACCGCGAGTTGCTTCACAAAGCTTGGTATGCCTCATCGATAAAAATCAGCCAGTGCACCCTGGACAAGCGGCAACTGTGGTACTTAATGGACAAGCTAAAGCTGATGTTCTTGCTATACCTGTCAGTGCCGTTGCTGGCAGAACAGGAAAAGGTGCTGTCACTCTAGTAAAGGGCGAGAATAGTTCTCTCCTGGAGGTTGGCTTGGGTGTTTCCGATGGAGCTTATATTGAAATCACCTCTGGACTGAGTGAAGGTGACGTGATCAGCACTGTTGCCCCTAATCTTGATCCTCGAAAGAAATAGATGATGAGCGATGTGTTACTGCAGCTTGAAGACGTGACAGCGAGCGTGAAACTTGGACGCCGTCAAGTTTTAACAACAGTGGATAGCGTTTCTCTAAACATTATTCGCGGTACGTCTAATGCAATTATTGGGAAGTCAGGATCTGGAAAGACGAGCCTTATATCTATTCTGGGCTTGTTGAATTCAGATTTCACTGGTCGTTATATATATGGAGACTGTGATGTTTCTAGTTTGAGTGACCGGAGGCGTTCGAAGCTACGTGGCAGCAAAATTGGTTTCGTATTCCAAAACTATTCGCTTATCCGGCACCTTAACATAGCCCAAAACGTCGATCTAAGCCTACACTACGCACATGAGAATCTTTCTCGCAAGCAGCGAGTCGAGCGCATTAAGAAGGCTCTTGAGGATGTTGATTTAGCAGAACGCCGTAAGGAGTACCCTGGAAGCCTTTCTGGTGGCGAACAGCAGCGAGTAGCGATTGCACGTGCGTTAGTGCTGCGCCCTGAATTATTGATCTGCGATGAACCAACAGGAGCGCTCGATACTGATACGGGGATACAAGTGCTCAATGTACTGATGGAACTCGTGAAATCCTCACATACTACGCTTGTGCTCGTCACTCACGATAAAGACGTAGCTGCACGTTGCGAAAATCTTATGTATATGGATTCTGGAAGGCTTACTCATGCTTAGGATGATTATCCAAGATCTGCGAATCTCTCCAGGACGGGCATTTCTCACGGGGTTTTCAATGCTCATCGGGATCGTTGCCGTTATTGTTTCTGTGCTCGCTGGGACTATCGGAAAAGAATACCTTGCCTCAACTATTGAACAGCTCTATGGTCGGGCACCCACATATTCGATGTCGATTAGTTCACCACACTTCTCTGACTCCTCAGCCCTATCAGACCTGATCGGCGCACTCGATAAACACAAGTTGCACGCTGCACTAGCTCTTACTCCAGGCGAAGAGCATTCCTACATTACCAACCATGACTTAGACAATCCTCCCACGACGAAAGATCTTTCTAGTGGGCTGAGTGTTGATACGGTTTACACCACGGCCAACTATGCACAGGTGTACAACTTACCAATCGTGCAAGGACGCTGGTTAACACCGGTCAATCAGATGCCTCGTTTGGAATTAGTAGCAAACAAATCTGCCGCCCAGAATTTTCCTCTCCATTCCTATGCGTATATAACGACTCAATCAACAGTCACACCAACCCCGCTTGAAGTTACTGGAATCGTCAACGATGGGTTGAGCGATCCACGCATATACGTAAATGTGGAAGGCCTCGCCACCTTAGCTCCTCACCTATGGAACAGCACAAACGCTGTTTTCTATTGGCACGATACCTCTTCTCGAACAAATGAGCAGCGCTCAACACTTATTGCCGATTTACTACACGACTATGCCCCTGGTACGACTAACACCATTAGCCGTACTGATTCTCGAGACTACGAGGAAGTATTGAACATCATTTCCCTCAGTTTTATCGCCACCTCCATATTACTGCTTGTCGTTGCTGCCATCGGGCTAATCAATATAGGTCTTGCAAGCATTGAACAACGAGCACATGAACTCCTCATCCGCCGTGCCCTAGGAGCAACAAGAGGATCCGTCGCGCTGCAAGTCATCGGCTCATCTATTCTGCTTGCTGCCATAGTTTTCAGCGTAGCCATTGCGCTCTCAATCATAATCGTGGAAATTATCCCCACGTTCCTTCCATCAGACAGCCCAAGCCCTAAACCCCAATACCCCTATGTTGCTGCTATAGCAGCGGTTGGAGCTTCCATTATTACTGCTCTTATCGGGTCAATCGCGCCAGCTATCCGCGCAGCACGACTCCAACCCGCTCTAGCTTTACGCTGATTAAAACAAAGAAAAGAAAGGAACACCATGAACAACAAAAAGAAGCGAACAAGAATCATCGGGGCGGCACTTGCATGCACTTATGCGTTGTCAATGACCGCGTGCACTCAGCAAGATGAGGCACAAAGTTCTGAAGAACTCAGCATAGTTTCCTATGACGAAATAAATAAGGAATATCAAGATTCCGTTGCTCAGCTCGACTGGCCAGATTCATACACCCCACCAGCAAATCTCGAAGCTGAGGATACCAAGCTAACGTTCCAATCAGGATACGGGGACACGCGCGCTTCTCTGTTATTTGAATGCGCATGGGAACAAGAATGGCTCAACAACTACACCACAGACACAGACAAAGCTGATAAAGCAATCGAGCAACTCAGCAAAGTACCTGAGATGGGCTACATGAGTCCCGAACGCGCCGACGATGCCACACGTAGATTCTTTAAAGACTATCTTGACCGCGCCAAACTCGCAGACCCTTCAGGATTCCAAGAAAACATCGACAATAACTGCCCTGCCAATTGACCACGTTCACACAAGGCATAGCTTAGGATACAAAGTGGGCGGCGGGACAGCGGTGGTGAAGATGGGATTTGTTGCTTGATAACAAGACAAAATACAGATAGAAAGGTCGCGCCTCGAGATCCGGATTGGGTTGCTACGACAGCGTAGCGCATCACGGCTAAATGCACGATCTAAGATTTTTGGAGCAAACTTCACTTCGATAAAACCGTGCCGCGAAATTGTTGGGTCTGCCGCGAAAAGGTTGCTCCACGTCCCTCTGCCGGATTACACAAGCGTCCATATTGGACACAAGGGCGGCGAGGTGGCGGCGGTGAGTCGACCGGACTTTTGGCTTGATACTAGGCGAAATGGCGCTCGCGGCTACTCGTTCAATGCCGGCTTCTCGCCCTGATCCCAGTCGCAATTCCTTTTGAGGACAAAGAAGCACGGCGCCTGTGAACCCAATGACCCTGCCAAAGAAGAGACTCGCGCAAAGGTACGAGAGTCGCCAAAAGGTACAGATTAGCTGCCGAAATACCTGGATTAGTGAGCGTTTTAAATCATGTACATGACCAGCGAATTCACTATCTAAGCGCCGTGCGCTGCCACTGCGGCGTGAATACGGATGAACATCAAAACTAGTGAATTCTTGCACCATCGCCATCTAATCGGGACGTTCGGTGACATCGGCTTTTGGGAAGGCATCTATAATAAAGATACTCCCCCATAAATCTCGCTGTACCTTGCATTGACATATTCGTCGAGAGAGCTTGTTCCCGCTCGTCGCGCTGTTACTCAACCTGAAAGGATTCACGTTACATACGGCGAATCTCAGATCAGGCTTGAAAGTCCAGATCTTCGAGGGGCATTCCGTATAGGAGCATAAAACACATAAGCATCGTTACCCTCCTTATATAAGCATAAGTGCGGAAATACTTCACTCGCGTAGATCAATTTATTATCAGGGAACTCAACAGATGAATATGAATATACATTAGTGGCGGTTGCACTCGCGTTCGGGCGACTTTATGAACATTCTGGGTGGTGTTTCTTATCAATCTAAAAAGGACTTAGCTCTCGCACAATCTCGGTCTTCTTATTTGCACGAATGCCACTGATAACCCACTTATCTCCAGACTTTTCCATGGCGTATAAATCCTTGACCAGCTTATCTTCCACTTCGGAATCACGAGAGTTGTAAGCACCTTTTTGAAATCGAAATGCCGTTGCTCATGAAGATGTTCCGCAGCAACCTGCTACCTCAGAGACCAACTGAGTTTTATCGAAGCCTCCAACCCAAGTTCATGGTGTGCAGGCGTAAACATCGGAAATTTGTGCTTGCCGCTTTCATTAATCGATAGCTTTACGAATAAAATCCTTGGCTTTTGAAAGCTCGCCAGGACTTAAGTAGCGAACTTTTGCATATGCCAAGTCCAATTTCGAGAAAGTCTTCTTTCCATCATCAATCCAAGTCATCAAAGCTTTTAATTCCGATGCGGATAAATCTTTTAGCAACGGCTCAACATCTTCAAACGTGTCAGGATTTTTTAACAAGTTTCTAATCGGTTCATTACATCTGGCGCACTCTGTTTGAAGATTTTCAAGGGTGGCTTCACCTAGCCGTTGGTTTGGTATTCTGTGTCCAACGGTCATTCTTGCCTTACTGCCCGGCATATCTGGATATTCATCGCCAACTGATATTCCACAGATAACACACGTGTTGTTATCGCGGGCAAACACTTGCCTTCTAAGCTTGTTAGAAATAGCGTCTCGCTCGGCTCTTTCGCCAAGCCAGAGGCGTAGACCTCTTTTCACGAGCCTATAAGAATCCATTGGTAAAGACTTGTCATCTTTGTATCCAACTACAACCCAGCCTTGTTCTCGCAATTCTCGCATTCTGCGATCAGACTGTGTTTGTTTTTCTATTTGAGCCGCAGCCCTAACTTCAGCCATGGTGAAAGTGCCACCTTCTGAGACATTGAACCACAGATAAGCAGCAATCCGTTTCGTGGTACCACCTACCGTCCACCACGGAACACCGTCACTGGTTAATTTACTATCCTTCTGTACATACACGCTTAAGGCTAACACAGCGGTGTATATATGAAGGAGCCGTAGTAAATACTTTCTAGCTCATTTCAGAAGCGCCAAGCTCTAGTGCGCGCAATATCTCGACTCCTACGCTACGTGCTACGGGCGGAGGAAAGGCATTGCCCACTTGCCGATATGCAGGAGTCTTTTTCCCTTCAAAGATCCATGTTTTTGGAAAACCTTGTATGGCAGCTGCCATCGCAACTGTGAGACGAGGTATGCCAGCAAAGTCCTCAGCTGGGGAACTATCTGCTAAGCCCTTCCCATCTACACCTAGCTCCAGCCATCCATTCTTGGCTCGAGTAGGCCCTAAATCTGCTCCACCGTGCTTCTTTGACCCGCCAACAAGCGTGGGAGCGAGTCCTGCTGCTCGTTCAGCCCAGTCACCAGCTCCTTCCCAACCATTCTCAAGCATAAACGGATACAAGGCTTCACCTACAGTTCGCATGGATTCGTTTGGCTCGGGCCAAGAATAGTACATGGCGTAGGGCATTTTCATTAATACAAGTATGGCTCGATATCTCGTTTGGGGGACACCAAAATCTGCTGCATTAAGTAGATTCCAACCACATGCGATATACCCCATGCGTTCAAATTCTCGAAGAATTTCCGTCCGATAAGTTTTGAACTTATCGCTCAGTAGCCCTCGGACATTTTCAATCATGATTGCTTTAGGATTAAGCTCCTTAGCAAGACGAATCATCTCAGGAAAAAGATCACGCTCATCCTCTTTGCCTTGCTGCTTACCAGCAATAGAAAACGGAGGACAAGGCACACCGCCAGCAAGCAAATCAACGTCCTGTAATGAATCCTCAGGAGACCACGAGCGAACATCAGTTTCAACTACATTCCAGTTTGGTCGATTTGTGCGTAGGGTCGCACAAGCAGCTCTATCAATCTCAACACATGCAAGATGCTCAAAACCTGCTTCTTCAAGACCTAGTGCTTGCCCTCCTGCGCCAGCGCAAATCTCAACTGAAGTTCGTTTTGATTTTGTGCTCACTAAGCAGTCTCCTTCACACAAAGCTCAAGGACAGGTCAAACTCTTCAGGGAATGAACCGTACCCAAATCGTCATTGTGCGATTCTACCCTGGTGTCCCCTAATATGCCATAGTAGGATTTCTTGCTCTTCGGTTGGTGGAAATCTGATAACCCAGAATTTATACACGGTCCTTTCGGCTCCACTTCTCCCCGAACAGGGCGTGCTCGTTGTTGTCAAGCTTGAGCACCATGGTCTGCTGGATGATGGCTTTGGCTTCGTCAGTGCAGTCACTAACTTTGTCAACGGCTATGAAGATTTGCTTTTCTACCTGGTCGTTGTATACGCGGATGAGGTTGCTGAGGTCGGTGCGTGACATGGAGTCGAACATGATCGAGTCGTGCGCGATGGCCGGGAGCGCTGTGTTCTGCGCTATCGCCAGGTCGTAAATGATGACGCCACGATGGTTAGTGCCGGTGCCTTTGTCTCTTGGGGTTTCAAAGTCGTAGCTGTTGAATGCGTTGAGTGAGAGCTTTGGCGCGTTGTATTCGCCGCCGGTTACTTCTTCATTGATGGCTTCCATCTGGCTGTTGATTGCGATTTGAATGTGCGAGAGCACGGCATCGAGCTGTTGTTGGTAGCGGGTATTGGCCTGTTGCTTTTCTTTTTGGAGCCGGTCGCGAGTATCAAAAGCGTCGTTTTCGTCTTGTAGCTTATTGATGCGCCGATCGAGTTCTGTGTAGGCGTCCAAGAACTCGTCTGTGAATGCTTTTGAAGCCGGTATGGAATCTATACGTGCCAGTAGCTCAGTCGCCTGCTCCTCTAGTGTTGCAAGTAGCTTGGTGACGTGGGCGTGAGCTGCTTCGAGTTCTTCACCGAGGATAGCTTGTATCTTCGTGTGAAACTTTTCGATTTCCACGAGCTTTGCAAGGTTCGCCCCTGGGAAGAATTCTTGCAGACTTTTGAGGTCAGCTTCGGTTGGGTATGCTCCGTGGTGGAGATTCAGGTCAAGCAGATGTAGTTCGTCTTTCTTGCTTGTAATCTCGCGGTGCAGATCATTGAGCTGGCGCTTGAGCTCGTTACGTTCGTTCGCTTTCTCGATTTCTGTCGGTTCTACATCAGTCTCATCGGATTGGGCGAGTTTGCGCCGGTCTTCCTCTAGAGTAGCGATTTCTACTACGTTCTGTTTGTATTTGGTCATCCCGTCGACAGCGGAGGGTATGAACTCATAGCGGCGTGCCGCTTTGAATGCAGAGATTTTGTTTTCGGCTTGTTGCAGTTGTTCTTTGAAGTCTTTGATTTCGTCGTAGTACCCGAATAGCGAGATTAGGACGGTGATTGCGTCCTTTTGGGATTCGTCTCCTCCTCGGGTTTGGAGAGGTTTAAGTTCGTTGTGGTTGTTCTTGCCGTAAATGCGGAAAAAGCGGCTGAGGGTATTCCTGTATTTCAGTCCTGGCAGGTCCATGTGGTATTTCGCAGCAAGCCAAGCGTTGAACTCTTCAATTTTCATTGTGCCGATGACGGTTTGGTTTTCATCGATTTGTGCGACAAGTTTTGGATCGGTGGGAGTTCTAGCGAAGTGGTACTGCCCGTCAGCGAATTCGAATGTGAAGTAAATCGTGTGGTCGTCCAGTTCTTTGACAGCATCACTACCAACATACGTGTTGCCGCCGAATGCGAAGTCAATGATGAGCATCATGGTTGATTTGCCGATAGATCCGGCTTCGCCTTTGATTGCTCCGAGGATGGTGTTCAGGCCGCGAGTGAAGTTGATGGGTGGGCGGGGTTGCCCGGCTTCTCGGAAAAGTTGGCAGCTGATTTGTTTTAGCATCGGTGCAGTTTCCCTTCTTCATCAAGCTCAATCCGGCCAAGCGCATATAGGCAATCCAGGGCTTCAATGAGCCTAGTTGGATCAGTATTGGTGCGGGCAAGAGCTAGGGCAATCTCGTTAGGTGTTTTTGGGGTATCGAGGTGGCGCAGGATTTCTGGCAGCAGTGGCAGCACGCTGTCTTGGTAGGCGAAGAGTTTACTTGGTAGCAGCATCGAACACCTCGCAGGATTGAACGAAGTGGGAAATCACGTAGGCGTATCTGGGTTAATACCCAAAACTTACACTCCAGAAATTCCCTCACCAGCCGAACTCGCTGGCTCTCGATTACTGTGTGCCAAAGTATGCGATGAACAACCTACAATCAAGAACACTCTTCCAAGACGAGATATTGCCCATATGGCAGCCACAGCTCTTGGATACATCACTTGGGGTGTCGATCAAAATGCTAATGAATATGGATTAGGAGATCTGGGGGGGGTTGGCCTTTAGATCTCTTACAGATTTGGGGTAGCTACCAAAAGTCTGGCTCATCACAAGATCTCTACGCGTGGATACATTCTCACATTGGGGCTACAGGTGACGGTAATGGATTTAGTTATGAGGATGTTTTAGCGGATGCAGATGCTTGGCTAATTGCAAAACACATGAAGAATAACTCATCTGATAAGAGCCTCTCTGAAGCTATGAAAGAGGTTTTCAAGCTAAGTGAAACCAATAGAATCAAACGTTTTTATAGTGATAGGTTTCATAGCAATGGCGACAATCTCGTGGCAGCTTTCCTAACAGTATCAGAAGGTATAGATGCTATGGGGCTAACCAATATCATAGCCACGGACAACCTATTGAAAATGGCGGCACATGCAGATAGATTACCATCACGAGCAGAAGCTGAAGTTATAGCTCGCGCATATGCGGCATTTCTAGCTAATCCTCACCGATAAAACAACTCCATTTTGTGTGGGTGTATGAAGAATAGCTTCATACACCCACACAATGGATTTCTTACTATGCTTATGGAAAAGAAATGATAGCTGAAACGAAATAAATCCATAATGACAGAATGAAAAATAATACTGTTACAGTACCCGTAAATATTTTTAGTGAGCGCTGATCTGAATTCCTTTTAGGGATCGTAACGACACATAATCCAGTAAAGCAGATAATTCGGTTAGAAAACCAAGCAAAGTAACCTAATGTATTTAAGATAAATAATACAAAGAATGCTCTATGCGTATAAAAGTCGTTCCCATCTACAAACGGAGATATGCTTTCAACGCTCGGAGCGTTAGAAAGCACTTTAATAATCCAGTGTTCATCGACATACATTAAAACCGATGGCAGCAAAAGCAGTAAGCCTAACCACCACAGCAATTGCCTGAGATACACAAGGAGAATTCTTCTACGCACGATTGACCTGATTCCGTAATAGTTAGTTTTTTAGCATCTAACTACCATCATAGATGGCGGTGAACAACAAGCGTGGTTAAAGATTTCACGAACAGGGGCGACAGCGCGTCTGGTTAGCACTAAACCAGACGCGCTCCACGAGAAGTTCCCGAAAGTTTTCTCACAAGCAAGTATCGCGCCGTCATCTGGCAATGCAACCACAAATTCTCTACACCCGACCCAGGCAAAATGCCGATCCTACGCGATAATCAGCTGCAAACAATCTTCCAAACAGCGCTCGCCCAGATCATCGAGCAACGCGACCTCATCGACTGGAAACTCTTGCAAACCGTACTCACCGACACCAGCGAGCTAGAAACCCAAGCTGCTGAGCAAGCTGCTGAAATCGAGATCGCCACGAAACTGATCGAGCAAGCTATCAACGCGAATGCACATCAATCCCAAAACCAAGACGACTACCATCAACGCTTCAAGAAGCTAGAACAACGCCAGCGTGAAGCCATCGACGCCTACGAAGCAACCATGGCGGAGATTGAGCGTCGCACAGGCATCAAAGCCACACTCAACCACTACCGGCGCACCCTCACCACACTAGACAGTGTAGGCGACTTTAACCCCGCTACCTTCCACGCCCTATGCCAACGCATCGAGATAGCACCAAGTGGCAAAGCGACCGTGATCTGGAAAGACGGAACCAGCACACCAGAGCAATAGCGGCAAAGACCAGAAATCAAAATCCAGCACCGATCATTTCGGTTGCTGGCTTTCTATTTCCCCAGCTAAACACAACAATTTCGCGTAACCCCTATTTTGGAGCAAACAAGCAATTTTTGGAGCAAAAAGGCAAAACAAAACCTGCTGGCGCGAAATTGTATCAACACCAGCAGGCAGTTAGTGGAGCTAGCGGGAATCGAACCCGCGACCTCTTCCATGCCATGGAAGCGCGCTACCAACTGCGCTATAGCCCCATACAGGTTCTACCGGAAATAATCTGCCCGGCAGACACCAAATAACTTTAACTAACTGAGTACCTTTACTTCAAATCCTCAGCCTGTGTATTCCGACATATCCCCCTTGAACTATCCACTCCCAGTGGATCATTTAGCCATCAAGGCAATACACCCGCTAATATCTCGCGCCGCACCAACGTTGTGCGCCACTAGCCGCCATCCGGGTTTACGCGAGTAAGGAATCAGCGTAGACCAGTGGCAGTTATCCAAGCCGCGCAGCCCTTGCCACGCCAAAGGATCTAGCCCCAGTAGCTTCACTAGCCCTTGGGTGAGGGCGGAACCGTGGGAAACCACAACCAGCACCTCTTCGGCATTTTCAAAATGCTCAGTCACGCATTGCGCTACCCGCATCCCAACTTTCCCGCGAGATTCCACCCCCGCTAACGGACATTCCCCGGTACCTCTCCATTCCTCGTACCGACCCGTAAATCGTGCTTTTAGTTCTTTGACGGACAACCCCTCGAAATCTCCGAATGCACGTTCCCGCAAGCGTTCATCTTTCAGCAGTTGCACGTCCTCACCGCACATACCCTGTAACACCTGTGCGGTTGCCTGAGCGCGCCGTAAATCCGAAGAGATAATCAAATCCGGTTTCAGTTTCGCAAGTTCTTCCGCGGCCGCCTCAGCTTGCGCCAGTCCGACCTCATTAAGCGGAATATCAACCTGACCTTGCACTCGCCCTTGGACGTTATAGTCGGTTTGACCGTGCCGCCAAAAAATAATTTTTTCCGCCATGGGCGCTCTCGTTTAGTCTAAACCGACAATCATCTGTTCGGCTTCTTGATTGGTTAGTCCCTCGCCAGCTGTCTGCGCTCCGGCGAAACCTATCTTGTCAAAATCAGGCAATTCGATTTGGGGACAGTCATTCCAAAGCCGCTCCAAACCGTAGTATTCGCGCTCTTCAGCCAAGAAAATATGAACGATAACCCCCGGTAGCTCCATGAGCACCCAACGAAAATCATCATTACCTTCTATGGTTTTGGGGTCAGCACCTACCTCGTGGCAGGCGTGATCAATTTCGTTCATTATTGCGCGGGCTTGACGCGGATTATCGGCTGAACAAATTACAAAAATATCGGTAATTATTGTTTGAGCCTGAACTTCAATCGCAACAATATCGGTTGCTAGTTTACTAGCAGCAGCTTTAGCAGCTATTTCCGCTAGCTGGCGCGGGTCAGGATGATTGACCAAGAAAAACTCCTATATCTTTATAACGCTTACAGAATCTACGATACCGGGTTCTAGCACTTCGCGCCCTATCGTCTGGGAAATGACTGGACGATCCATGGTTAAAACCATACCTAAAGCAATAATCAGCAAGATTGATAACCGCAATGTCCAGCGCAGGAACGTCTGGATAAACGTTAGCGGTTCTTCTTCCTCGTTTTCCCTGAGTGCTTGTGACGCCCCGGCGCGAGCATCCTCCCGCTCCGGGGCTTCAGCTTTTTTTACTTTTTCTTTTCGTTTTCGCTGCCACCAGTGGCTATTTTCGTCCTGTGGCGGTGTTTGAGGGCTTTGAGCCTGCACGGGGGCGTTTTCTTCACTTTTTGAGGACGAGGGTAAAGACGGGGGTGAAGTCGGCTCGACCGCATTGGTTTGCGCAGTTGGCGCAGAAATCTGGGAAGTTGAACCGGCGGGAGGCGCCGCTATTGTGTCGGCGGCTATAGCTCCGGCTGCTACCGCAACTGAACCCGCACTTGCTGTCGGGACGCTATCGCCAGTTAGGGTGGTGGGCGGCGGAGCGGGGGCAGCCGCTACCGCCGGGACACTTCCGACATCCGGAACACTTGCGACAGCCGGGGCGAGAGCGCGTGGAGCCGGGGCGTAGGTAGAAATTGGCGCGGGCGTGCCCACGGGAGCGCTTACAGAAACCGCAGCCGGTTGAGATTCTGGGTCGAAGCCAGCTGGCAGCGTAGGCCTTATTTGCCCGCTATAGCTACCGCCCGGAGTGCTTTCTGTCGGGTAGGACGTCGAACTATGAGGGGGTGCGGGAGCTACCGCTTGCACTGGGGTAGCGATTTGCGTCAGCGGGGTAGATTGGGTTATTTTCCCTGTTTGCGCGTTCCCCTCCGCTTGCAGCACGGATGCTTGCGAGGTAGGTAAAACTGGCTGCCCGGTCGCTACCGATTGGCGATAATCGGGAGCTACTTGCCCGTCCTGCGGGTTAGCGTGCGAAGGTTGCAGCGCTATCAAGGATTCTTGAGTGGGCTGAGCAGCTACGGGAGGGGCAGGAGCTGGGCGTTGGGCGCTTTGGTGAACATTTTGTGTCGTTTGCGTACCGTTACCGGTCGGGGTGGAGGTTGCTATTTCCGAGGAGGAGGGCGCTAGGGACTGCGCAACCTGCGGGAGTTTCGATATTTGATTAACCCCTGTAACCTGCGAGGGCATTGAGGCGGGCATCGGTGCTCCCTGGGGCGCTGCCATAACCGCCGGCATCGCAGCTGGCTGTGAGGGAGGGGTAACTTTAGGGGTCGTTTGCCGATAACCGGGCACGGCCAGAGCGGAAGTAGTTGCAGCTCCCAGACCGGTTTGGGTCAAAGCCTGCTGGAACATCTCGGCAGCAGAGGTGGCAGTAACGCCCGCAAGACCAGTTTGCGCCACGTCCCTTGCCACGCCAGCAATATTTGGAGACTTTAGGGAAGGATTGGCGCGGTCTGTAGCGGTTACCGGCGCGGCATTTCCTCCAGCTGATTGCGCCGGGACGCTCTGGTGACGAGTATAAGGCGATATTTGCGCTCCCACCTGCGATATTTGCGAACCTAAAGATGTCGTTCCCACTCCCCTATTTGGAGAGGGAGCACTGGGCGCGCTCCCGTCCGGCACGGTAACACTGGACGGCGTAGATACCGGCATTGCCGAGGTTGAAGCCTGGCTAACTGGACGAGCAGTCGCGCTTTGGGCAGCAAACGCTAGTTTATCTGCTAGCGCCTGGTCATCGGCGTTATCGGTTAAAGAAGCAATCGGGTCAATCTTTATTGGCTGAGTAGTGTCCGCCGCGTTCACCGAAGTATCTGCCACCGCCAGCGAAGTATCTATTGCCGGTGGCAGTGAAGCCTCTTGGCTGCCGATAGCGCTTGACCGAGTAGACAGCGCCGGTGCAGCGCTAGCTTGCCTGGAACCGAAAATACGCGAAGTAGAGCTAATGTTGGAGGAAACCGGACGGGGAACTGACTGCTTCTTGACGTCTTTTTGCTGTCTTTCCTGTCCGGAAACGGAGGGACTAGCACTTTTTTGTACGGGCAAATCACCTGGCGAGTCCGTGACCGGTACGCTAGCAGGATTTTGGAAGGAAGCAAGCAGCTCTGCCATCTTTTCGGCTTCGGTTTTTTCAGCCTCGACCTGGCTAGCTAAAACCCGTTGTTCACGCTGTTGCTGTTCGCGAGCGGCAGCGCGTAGAGCTTCTTGTTCTGCTTCCTCTAATTTACGGAGTCGCTCAGCAGCTTGGGCGGCTAAGCGTTCTTGCTCTAGGGCACGCGCCTGCGCTTCCTCCCGTTCTTTCAGGAGTTTTTGCAGGTCAGCCTCGGCTCTAGCACGAGCTTCTTGCGCAACTTTACGCATATGCTGCTTTTCACGATATTCTTGCACCCAGCTCTTACCATCCTGGTCAGGGCTAAGAGTGGAACGCGAATACCCCTCATAGTCGGATTCAGCCCGCCGCTGCTGCCCGCCGATTGCGTCCTCTACCTGGCTAAATCCCTCTCGGATTTGCCCCCAGCGGGATTCTTGGGTGGGCGGCTGCGGTCTGTAGACCTGTCTGCGTCCTCCGTTACGGATTTCTTCAAGCCGGGCGAGCTGCTCTGCGATAGAAATCTGCCCGTATTTGGAAATCGGAGAATAGTTTTGTCCATCAGGATTGGGTGCGAGAAAATCTGTTTCACTCATATCTGGCTGTCCTCCCGATAGAGACCGTATTTCGCAATATATTGCACTACCCCATCTGGAGTTAAATACCAGATGGGAGCCCCGGTAGCTACTCGCTGACGAATATCGGTTGATGATATAGCCATTGCGGGGACCTCTAGTAATGACACTCGATCTGCAGGTAGATTATCCGCTTTTGAAAGGACGTGCCCAGGGCGGGTAACTCCCACGAAACGTGCCAGCTGGAATAGCTCTTCGGCGTTTTTCCAATCCATTATTTGACGTAACGCATCGGCGCCGGTAATAAAAAACAGGTGGCTGCCAGGTCTTTCGCGTTTTAAATCTCGCAGGGTATCTACCGTATAAGTGGTTTGTCCCCGTTCAATATCTACTCGGGAAACCGTGAATCTAGGATTTGAGGCCGTGGCGATAGAAGTCATTAAGTAACGGTGTTCGGGGATGGTTACTCGCCGTCCTTTTTTGAAAGGTTGGGTGGCGGTGGGAACAAAAATTACCTCATCTAGACCGTAGCGGTGTTGTACTTCGGAGGCAGCCACCAGGTGACCGTGATGAATGGGGTCGAAAGTTCCACCCATCACCCCGATGCGTTTGTCATCGACGCTGACGCCTACCGTCATTGAGTTTCCCTTCTTGCCATGTCTGCGCTTGGGCTCTAGTTTCAATCCTACCAAATGTGAACGCTTACTAATATCTGCTTAGGTGGTTTTAGAAAACGTGGTAGGTATTGGTTTTAACTATAGTTGTTGCCATAGTTAATGTTGGTTTCCCGTTTTATTTTTAGGGTTTACGGAATAAAGACCGCTATTTCAGGATTAGTCTTTTGAAGGATCCGTCCATAATCCGCTTTCGCGTTCTTGACGTAGCTGCTTTCTAGCTTCTTCTTTACTGTCCATCATTTGATGATATTGTTCGCGCCGTTCTTGGTTTGTTCGCCGTTTACTGCCTGCAAGTCGCAGGTCTTCGCCTCGCGCCCCTAATAGCTCGACACCCGCGGATTGCATAGGTTCGAAATCGAAAATTACTCCGCCCTCCATCGAGCCAATCACCACGGTATCACCACTGTTAGCGCCTTTTTTAAGTAGTTCTTCTTCTACTCCGTAGGAATAGAGGCGGTCTGCCAGGTAACCGATAGCTTCGTCGTTGCTGAAATCGGTTTGTTTAACCCAGCGTTCGGGTTTTTCTCCCCGTACCTGGTAAATGGGTTCTTGACCAGTAGTGTGAACGGTTACGGTAAAAGCCGCCCCGCCTACGCTTGGGGGACGCAAGATTTGAGTCGGTTGGTCCGTAACCTCTGGTTCTTCCTTGCGCAGTTCAGAAACCATTTTTGCCAGGGTAAACAGCAGCGAGTCTAAACCGTGCCCACTGAGAGCAGAAACCGCATAAACCGGCCACCCAAAGTCTATTAGCGAGCTGGCTTGCAGTTTTGCCATCTCGGTAGCATCGGGAATGTCCATTTTGTTGAGGACGATTACCCGGGGACGCTTGGCTAGGGGAACATATCCGGAGACTTTATCTAGGTCGCTTTGATAGGCAGCTAGTTCAGCTTCGATTGCGTTAATATCATCGACCGGGTTGCGATTTGCCTCCATATTTGCGCAGTCCACGACGTGTACTATTACCGCACATCGTTCAATGTGACGCAAAAAATCTAGCCCTAGCCCTTTACCTTGGGAAGCACCGGGGATTAGACCGGGGACATCGGCAACTGTAAATCTGATGTCTCCTGCTTGCACCACTCCCAGGTTGGGAATCAGGGTGGTAAAAGGATAGTCAGCGATTTTAGGTTTAGCTTCAGAAATTGCCCCTATCAGTGAGGATTTTCCGGAGGAGGGGAATCCGACCAGCCCTACGTCGGCTACTGATTTTAGTTCGAGGACGAGGACGCGGGATTCGCCCTCTTCTCCCAGGAGAGCAAAGCCGGGGGCTTTACGTTTTTTGGTTGCCAGGGCGGCGTTTCCTTTTCCACCGCACCCGCCGTGAGCTACTTCCAGGCGAGTTCCTGCCCCTTGCAGGTCCGCCAAGATTTCGCCGTCTTTGGTTTTAACTACAGTGCCGGCAGGAACTGGGAGCACTAGGTCTGCTCCGTTTGCGCCCTCGCGGTTTGCTCCCATTCCGGGAGTGCCGTTACTGGCTTTGCGGTGGGGTAAATGGTGATAGTCCAATAGGGTGTGGCATTGGGGATCGACCTGCAGGAAAATACTGCCGCCATGTCCCCCATTGCCCCCATCTGGGCCTCCTAGGGGCTTGTATTTTTCTCGCCGAATACTAACGCAGCCGTTACCGCCGTTCCCGGCAGTCACATCGATTTTTACTCGATCAACAAAATTTGCCATCTCTACCCCTTAGAGCTTCAGCGAAAAAGCCTTAACCTATTAAGCCCAGGCGCCAATATATAAGTTTAGCGGGGTCGCTAGGCGACCCCGCTATCTTTAAGCTATCAGTTTTGCCTTAGGCGGAAACTACGTTTACGACCTTGCGACCGCGTTTGCGACCGAATTCAACGCAGCCAGCAGCTAACGCAAACAGGGTGTCATCTTTACCCATTCCTACGTTCGTACCGGGGTGATATTTGCTTCCCCGCTGACGAACCAGGATTTCTCCGGCATTAACTACTTCGCCACCGTAACGCTTAATCCCCAGGTACTGCGGGTTAGAGTCACGGCCGTTAGAAGAGGAACCTAGCCCTTTCTTATGTGCCATTTTTCTTTTCCTTTCTTAGTTTCCCCGAGATTAGGCGATTTTGGTGATTTTAACTTGGGTCAGCTTGGCGCGATGACCCATCCGGCGAGTGTATCCGGTTTTGTTCTTGAACTTAAGAATCCGAACCTTTGGACCTTTTGTTTGTTCCAAAACTTCGCCAGTCACCTTGATTTTTTCCAAATCAGCGGCATCGGAGGTGATCTTGTCACCATCAACTACCATCACTGGAGCAAAGTCGATGCTGTCGCCAACCTCTGCTGCCAGTTTATCGACGACAACTATATCTCCGACGGAGACTTTTTCTTGATGTCCGCCCGCTTTGACAATCGCGTAGACCACTTTGCTGCTCATTTCCTTAGTCACGTACATTATTCTTTCTTTTTGAGGACGAGGGTTACCTGTTCCTCAAGAAGAATCAGTATCGACTAACTAGACTAGCCGATACTGGCGGCGTTTATCAAACAAATTCCCTGTCCAGACGGTGTGTTATCTACCACCGAGATTCAAAGAAAGTGTTTGAACTACCTTCACGACAAACTGCCAGGCAGTTGCCGTCTGGGGTGGCTGACGGGGCTCGAACCCGCGACGTCCTGGACCACAACCAGGTGCTCTACCAACTGAACTACAGCCACCATTTATCGCTTAGCGACGACTATCCACTCTATCTAACCAAGGGCTGGAGATAAAATTTTTGCCACCAAGGACGGATATGTATCCGCTCACACCCGCCATATATGCAGGTGAAAGCGATATGTCTACCAGAAAACTCGGTTGCAGATTGCATCTGCGAAAGTTTGAATCCCATCGGGGCGGGTACGCAAATACAAAGATCCGTCTACTGGAGATACTTCCATCAGGTAAAAGGAACCTTTCCCATCGGGAACCATATCTACCCGCAAGAACAGTAGATGCTGGTCATGCCCGAGACGGTCTTTAATCATGTGATGAATAGCTGAACGCACCTTTTCCCCAAAAATCCATTCTTCGGGCCTAGGTTCGCGGTTACCGGTAACCTCTTCTTCTGCCTGCAGCTCGGTAGTGTTCGGGTTGGTAAGCATAGCCGCTTTTTCTACTGAATGCGACAGCACCCCATTCATATACACCAGCGAGTATTCACCGTGGGCATCTACTTCCGAGAGGTAACGTTGTACCATTACCGAGCGCCCCTCTTGCAGGAGGCGATAAGCATGAGTTATCGCTGCCATCCTCGCCATACCGTTATTTGCGTCGTAGCGCCCCATTTCGCGTCCCCCGGAGGAAACTGCCGGCTTGACTACGAACTCTCCATAGGCGGGAAAACGGGTATGTACCTGGTGTTTGTTTAGATTCTGTTCCGGTTCTAGCCAAGTTGTAGGAATTACCGGCACTCCCTGTCCTTGCAAATGGAGTAGGTAATGTTTATCGGTAGCCCATTCGCTCACATCTGCCGGGTTTAATAGGCGGGGAACGCTATGTGCCCACTTAACAAACTGTTCACGGTGGGTAGCGTAGTCTCTAACTGAACGGATTACGCATACTCCGGCTTCTTCCCAATCCACCTGGGGATCATTCCAAATCGCAATCCGCGCGTCTAGCCCGCGTGAGTTCAGTTCCTCGACTAGCCCTGCCTCGTCCTCAGTCAAATTCGGATATTGCCCGCTGGTTACTAAGGTAACGCGTTTTTTCGCCATATCTCCAACCCTATTTGTTTACTTTTGTTTACCGCTAAATAAGTGCCTTGAATTGCTGGTTTTTCTATCTCAGACCTACCGGGCGTGTCAAGGCTAATGAAATCAATTCTTCCATGAGCTGCGGATAATCAACCCCCATATATTCCCACAGTTTCGGGTACATAGAAAATGGAGTAAAGCCGGGCATCGTATTTACCTCATTGATTACTACCTGGTCTTTGGCGGTATCGACAAAGAAATCTACCCGAGCTAGCCCTTCACACCCCAGCGCCTCGAAAGCTTTACCAGCAAAATCACGCACCTGGCTAGCTAAATGGGCAGGAATCTGTGCCGGTATTTCCAAAGCAACCGCGTCCTCTGCGAAATACTTGGTTTGGTAGTCATAGAAATCAACATCGCTTCGCATGGCTATCCGCCCTGGTTCGCTGGTACGGGCGCGACCGTCCCGCCCTTGGAGCACCGCACATTCTATTTCTAGACCAGTAAGTTCTGCTTCTACAATCACTTTCGGGTCAATCTGTTGCGCCCTTTCAATTGCTTCTTCCAAAGCATCAGCTGAGTTTACTTTGCTGATTCCTAAGGACGAGCCGGCGCGGGCTGGTTTCACAAATACCGGCATCCCCAAGGGCGCTAAACGTTTAAGTACCGAGAATCGGTCTTGTTGCCACTGGGCGGCGCTCACGGTCTCCCATTTGCCGGCTGGCAGCCCTGCCTGATGCAATAATACTTTCGTGGTGGGCTTATCCATAGCCGCAGCCGAGGCCAGCACCCCGCAACCTACATAGGGCAGGTGCATCATTTCCAACAGCCCCTGTACGGTCCCATCCTCTCCGAAAGGTCCATGTAGCAGCGGGAATACCACATCAAAGGTTCCTAGATCAGCAAGGGAAAATTCGCTGCCTAGCTGAGTGGGTAGGCTAATTGCTTTCCCAGTACCGGGAGCCAGGAATAGCTGCCGCTTGGCGGGAGGTACGCTCGCCACTTTACCTTCCCGGATTTGGAACTGCTCAGAGCTAAAATCGAGGGGTACCCATTGCCCTTGAGCAGTGATACCTACGGTTACTACCTCATAACGCTCAGGGTTGATTGCTTCTACCACTGCGGCAGCGGTCGCACAAGAAATCCCGTGCTCACCCGATTCTCCCCCGAACAGGACTAATACTCGGGGTTTCTGGTTTTCTGCTAACGCCATAGCTATCCTCTCTACACCAATCGCGCTCTAGGACCGTCGGTTACCCGCGGCCCAGAACTCAAAGATATTAACGCTTCTTCTAAAGTCTGTTTCCCACTGATTACCCGGTAGGCTGCGGAGGTAATCGGCATGGATACTCCCTTGCGGTGTGCCAATTCGCGCACTACCGGACAAGATCGCGCCCCCTCGACTGTGCCAGCAGATACTTTTAGCGCTTCGTCTATACTCATCCCTTGTCCTAGACGATAGCCGAATGAAAAATTTCTAGACGAGGACGAAGAGCAGGTTGCTACCAGGTCGCCAAGACCGGCCAGCCCCAGGAAGGTTTCTGATTTCGCACCCATCGCCACCCCTAGGCGCACCATTTCCGCTAGTCCGCGAGTAATCAGGAACGAGCGGGAGTTCACTCCCAGCCCGAGTCCTTCAGCTGCCCCCACTGCCATGGCGATAATGTTTTTTACTACTCCTCCGATTTCCACCCCGACTATATCTTCAGCCACATAGGGGCGGAAATAATGGGTATGGATTCTGGAAGCTACCAATCCAGCTCGCCAGGAATCTTGCCCGGCAACTGCCGCTCCGGTAGGTTCGTGACGAGCGATTTCTACCGAAAGGTTAGGTCCAGAAATCGCTACGATTCTTGAGGGATGGATTGCCCCGGCGGTGGCAATCACCTCGGTCATGGTTTGCAGACTTCCGGCTTCTAACCCTTTTACCAGCGATATTATGGTGGCGTTTAGAGTTAAAAATCCCCGTATCTGCTCCATTAGGGCTCGCACCCCGTTTGAGGGAATGGAGACCACCACCATGGTCGCGCCCTCGCAGACCCATTGTAAATCACTGGAGGCGCTTATTCCCTGCAGTTTTATATCGGGCACGTAGCGAGGATTTTCCCCCCGGTTGATTTGTTCTGCTAGTTCTGCCCTACGCGCCCAAAGCCTGACTTCATTCCCGGCGTCTACCAGTATTTGTGCAAATACGGTCCCCCATGCGCCTGCGCCGAGGACGGCGACTTTGCGACCTGAGGATGACATTACAAACTACCCTTCCTGCTTAGGGGTAGAGGGCGCGGCGGCGCTATCCAGCTTCAAATACGGGTCCAGTTCCCCTGGTTTGCGCTGGGTAGGCAGTTTTCCGGGATTATCGGCTCTCCAGGCTTTAGCTGCCGCAGCCAGCTGCTTCTTGGAGGGCAGACGCACAGATTTTCGGTCTAGAGGACGATGGGGCATTTTTGTTTCCCGGATTTGTTCTAGTCCGCGACAGATTGCGGTTTCAATTCTTGCGGTCGCCTGGTACCAGCTTTCAGGGTCATCGGCTCGCTCATAAAGGTCGGATAAATCTAATGGCGGTAGCGCCTTAACCCACACGTCTTTTTTACCTTTAAGATTGGGGTGTTTTCCATAACGGTCGAGGACGTCTTGGGCTCCCCACTGCACCACTGGCACTAGCGGAACTTGGGCTCGTAGCGCCATCCGCGCCGCCCCGGTTTTCATGCGCATCGGCCAAAAATCGGGGTCGCGGGTTAGGGTACCTTCCCCGTAAACCGTGATGCATTCTCCGGCTTGTAAACCTGCAATCGCGGCCGCTAGGGCGTCGCGTGATTGACTGGATTCTCGGTAAACCGGGATTTGCCCACAAGAACGCATAATCGAACCCAAAACCGGAACTCTGAACAGTTCTTCTTTACACAGAATCCGTACCGGATATCCGGCACTGGTCATGAAATGCATAATGGTCATGGAGTCAAACTCGGAAATGTGGTTTACTACCGCTACGAACCCGCCGTCTTTGGGCAGATTTTCCTGCCCTTCCCAATGCCGGCGAGTAAGCGCCCCCACCGGTATCCGCGCCACACGCACACAAAACTTATAGAAGCGAGAGAACTGCCCGGCCATAGTTACCCCTTATCTTTCCAGCTTTACTTGCGCACCTAACGTTCCCAGCTTAGTGAGGAAATGTTCGTATCCGCGGCTAATCATATCGATTCCATGCACTGTAGATTTACCCTCGGCGGCTAGTGCCGCAATCAGGTGCGAGAACCCTCCCCGCAGGTCGGGGATAGTAATATCGGCTCCATGTAACGGGGTCGGCCCGGAAATCGCGGCGGAATGATAATAGTTTCTTTGCCCGAAACGGCAGGCTAGACCGGTTAAGCATTCGCGGTATAGCTGGATTTGTGCTCCCATTTGATTGAGGGCACGGGTAAAACCAAAACGGTTCTCGTATACGGTTTCGTGGACAATCGAAAGTCCCCGGGCTTGAGTAAGCGCTACCACCATGGGTTGTTGCCAATCGGTCATAAAACCGGGATGTACATTGGTTTCTAGCACAATTGGTTTTAGTTCCCCGCCGGGATGGTAGAAGCGAATCCCGTCTGGCTCTACCGAAAAAGCGCCGCCGACTTTTCTAAACATATTTAGGAAAGTAATCATTTCCGGTTGGGAAGCGCCTTCAACAAATACATCCCCTTGGGTGGCAAGCGCAGCTGATGCCCACGAGGCTGCCTCGATTCTATCTGCCAGAGCAGTATGGTTGAAGCCCTCTAGGTATTCAACCCCTTCAATCCGGATAGTGCGGTCCGTATCTACGCTGATAATGGCTCCCATCTTTTGGAGTACATTGATCAGATCCATGATTTCCGGTTCGATAGCTGCCCCGCGCAGCTCGGTAATTCCTTCGGCTTGCACCCCGGCGAGCAGGGTTTGTTCGGTTGCCCCTACCGAGGGATAGGGCAAGTCGATTACGGCTCCCTTAAGCCCATCGGGAGCAGCGATATGGATCCCTGACCCCAGTTTGTCTATTTTTGCGCCAAAGGAACGCAAAATTGAGAGGTGAAAATCGACCGGACGATCACCGATAACACATCCACCCAGGTCAGGTATAATTGCTTCTTTTAAGCGGTGCAGGAGCGGTCCGCAAAACAGAATCGGGATTCTAGAAGATCCTGCCAGGGTGTCGATACTGGCTACCTGCGCGGCCTCTACGTTTGAGGGATCAATATAGAGCTGACCACTAGCGGATTCGTATTCGGTTTTTACCCCGTGTAGTTCAAGCAGCCCACATACAATATCTACGTCACGAATCAGGGGAACATTGTTTAATGTGGAGGGGGTCTTGCCTAGCAGCGCCGCCACCATTGCTTTCGGGACAAAATTCTTTGCGCCTCGAACCTTTATTCGCCCCGTTAAGGGATGTCCGCCTTGTACTTTAAGAACCGGCTCCACGTGTTACTTCCTTTTCCGCTTTTCCCAGTGTTTCTAGTCTACCCGTCTGCGCGCTCGGAAATAGCCACCAGGGAAGAATTGCGCCTTTAGCGAGGACGAGCCTTGACTAAAGACACAACTAGGGGCGGTAGTGGCGGATTCTCTGGCGGGAAGCGCAATGGCTAAACTACTTTCCTTACCCTCTAGTTACAAAACCTTTTCCCCGGCAAACCGCCCTACATATTGGGGCTAAGTCTGCGAGGATACTGGTTGAGCAGAGATAACCGGCGTCGTCGGAAAAAGTTTTATGGGCAGAGTTCGTGGCAAAAATTCGGCTCGCACCTGCTCGAAAGCACTAATCGCGTCCTCGTCACGCAAAGTAAGATCAATATCGTCCAGCCCCTCCATCAGGCGCCAGCGCGTATAGTCATCAATTTCAAAACTACAGGTAAAAGATCCGCAGACTATCTGACATTTTTCAAGGTCTACGGTTATTTTTATACCGGGTTCTTCCTCCATAAGTTTCCACAAGATATGACAGTCATCCAGGCTTATTACCCCTGCGACCATGCCATCTTTTTCGCAGTTACCGCGAAAAATATCCGCAAATTTGGGAGCCAGCACCACTTTGAAACCATAGTCGCGCAGTGCCCAAACCGCGTGTTCCCGGCTAGAACCAGTACCAAAATCCGGACCGGCTACCAGCACTGAACCGCTCGCATAGGGGTCAAGATTGAGCACGAAGTCTTTATCTTGTCTCCAAGCGGCAAATAGCCCATCTTCAAAACCGCTCTTGGTTACCCGCTTCAAATAAACCGCGGGAATAATCTGGTCGGTATCTACATTGGAGCGGCGCAGCGGCACTCCTACCCCGGTATGGGAAACAAATTTATCCATGCTGTTACGCTTTCTTCCCTTAAACTTCTTGCTCTAAATCCTCAGGGCTGGCAAGGTATCCTTTAACCGCAGTAGCTGCTGCAATTGCAGGAGAAACTAAATGGGTACGAGAGTTTTTTCCTTGCCGCCCCTCAAAGTTTCGGTTCGAGGTAGAGGCCGAGCGCTCGCCCTCCCCCAGTTTGTCGGGATTCATCCCTAAACACATTGAGCAGCCCGCATTTCGCCACTGCGCCCCGAAATCGGTAAAGATTTTATCTAAACCTTCCGCTTCGGCCTGTAAACGTACCCGCGCCGAGCCCGGTACTACTAGGACGCGCATCCCTTTAGCTTTCTTTCGTCCTCGCCAAACCTGGGCTACGGTACGTAAATCTTCGATACGTCCATTAGTGCATGAACCGATAAAAACGGTGTCTATTTTGATTTCCCGCATCAGCGTACCGGGGGTTAGCCCCATATATTTGAGGGCGCGACGCGCGGCATCCCGCTCACTATCTGAGGTTATTTGTTCTGGATTGGGCACTTTCCCACTGAGCGACACCCCCTGCCCAGGATTAGTTCCCCAGGTTACAAAAGGTTCGATACTATCTGCCGGGATAGTTATTTCCCGGTCAAAGCGGGCATCTTTATCACTTTTAAGACTTTCCCAATAACGCAACGCCTGCTGCCAGTGGATGCCCTCTGGGGCATGAGGACGCCCTTTAATATAGTCAAAAGTGGTCTGGTCAGGGGCGATCATTCCTGCCCGCGCCCCGGCCTCGATTGACATATTACAGATAGTCATCCTCCCTTCCATGGAAAGATTTTCGATAGCTTCGCCCCGGTACTCGATTACGTATCCTTGACCTCCGCCGGTACCGATTTTGGCGATAATAGTTAGGATAATATCTTTCGCAAAAACTCCGGGACGTAGCTTTCCGGGGATATTAATCGCCATGGTTTTGAATGGTTTTAACGGCAGAGTTTGAGTGGCCAGCACCTGCTCTACCTGTGAAGTTCCAATTCCGAAAGCGAGCGCACCAAAAGCTCCGTGAGTGGAAGTATGCGAATCTCCGCAAACTATGGTCATTCCCGGCTGTGTAAGGCCCAGCTGCGGGCCGACCACGTGCACAATCCCCTGGTCGCTATCCCCTAGGGAGTGCAGCCGAATTCCGAACTCTTTAGCGTTTTCACGCAGGGTACGAATTTGAGTAGCGGAAGTTTTGTCTTTAATCGGTAAATCAATGTCGATAGTCGGGGTGTTGTGATCTTCAGTAGCAATCGTGAGATCTGGGCGGCGGACTTTTCTCCCCACCATCCGCAATCCAGCGAACGCCTGGGGACTGGTTACTTCGTGACAGAGGTGAAGGTCAATGTAGAGCAAATCGGGCGCGCCGTTTTCGCCATTTTTTACAACGTGAGCTGCCCAAACTTTCTCTGCAAGAGTTCGCCCCATATGCGTCTCCTAGGTTTATGCTGGTAAACTTAGACTATCTTTGAAAAGTGTAGTTGGAATTTCAAGCTATAAGATGGCAGTATCAAAGCATGGACAATAATAATGATGGAAGTGGAGTCGGAGTTCTCGACAAAGCTGTACTTGTCTTAGCCGCCCTCGAGGCTGGTCCAGGAACCCTAGCCCAATTAGTTACCAGTACCGGGCTTGCTCGCCCTACTGCCCATCGGATTGCAGTAGCTTTGGAGTATCACCGCTTTGTAGCCCGGGATGTTCATGGTCGTTTTATTTTAGGTCCTAGAATCGCAGAATTAGCTTCCGCTGCCGGTGAAGATAGGCTGCTGGCATCTGCCCGCCCGATTCTGAAGGCGCTTTGTGAGCATACCCAAGAGTCTACGCAAATGTATCGTCGCCAAGGAGACCAGCGCATAGTGGTCGCTAGCTGTGAATCTCCTTTAGGGCTGCGCGACTCCACCCCCACCGGTTCTACCTTGTCCATGAAAGCTGGCTCTGCCGCTCAAATCCTCCTTGCCTGGGAAGAACCCGATCGTTTACATCGGGGCTTGCAGGGTGCGTCTTTTACTGCCACTCAGCTTTCGGTGGTTCGTCGGCGTGGTTGGGCGCAATCTATTGGGGAACGCGAACCTGGTCTGGCTTCGGTATCTGCTCCGGTACGTATGGCTTCGGGAAAAGTTGTGGCAGCGTTGAGTGTTTCCGGGCCGATTGACCGCATGGGTCGTCAGCCAGGCAGGATTCACGGTCCGGCAGTAGTGGCTGCTGCCAGCCGACTTTCAGATTTTATGCGCCGTGCGGAAGGAATTATTGCCAGCAAGAAGAACCAGGTACAGGTAGCAGAGTAATATCTCTCGTTTCGCCAGTATGCATATTCGGGAGGTTTTATTCTTCTACCGGCAGAGCACGGGCCGACTTATTGCTTAGGGGTTATTTTGAGGCGCGAGTGGAGCTTTTTCGGCTCTCCTGGGCTTGCTGATAGGCAGCTAGGGTAGCTTGCAGGCTTCGTTCCCATGAAACTGGGCTGGGCTGTTGGATACAGTTTTGATGCATTTTCTGGAATCTTCCCTCTAGCAGGGCAGCAGCGGTTTTTTCAGCTAGTGTGTAATCATTTTCCGCACTAATACCGGTGATTCCCTCATTTATGAGGTCGCTAACTGGGCTTTGTTGCAAAGTAGCCAGTGGCAATCCGCTCGCCCTAGCTTCCGCAGCCGCGATTCCGAAACTCTCGTTCAGGCACAGGGTAATAAAAAAATCTGCTTGCCGGTAGGCTTTAAGCAATCCCACCTGGTCTTTGCGTCCTAGTAAACGTACTTGCCCTTTTCGGACCTGGGAGCACCTTTTTAGGAATGGTTCGAGAGCGCCCTCTCCGAAGATATTTAATCTTAGTTCCCCCGCTTGACCTAGAATCTGGTTTACAGCGCTGGTGAATTTAATGAGCGCTAAAGGTCGTTTCCGGGGCATCAGGCGAATCGCGCTTACGGCTTCAAAGCTGGCTTTGCCTGCGTTTTTCCTTTCTGATTGCCTGATTGTCTGGTTAGTTGCGCTAGATTCTACTTGATTACCTAGGACGAAACTTGAGCGCTTAGTCTCGGGTTTATCTTTTGGAGGAGCCCAGAATTCAGTATCAATTCCATTCGGTATTATTGGCCATCGACGCCGCCTATTGGGGCTTACTAACTGATTAATTTGTGCTTCCATCAGTGAGGAAACACCGGAAAACAAAATCCCGGCATCAACCCAACGGTTAAAAAATCCGCTAGCTCGCATCAGCGGTGCCCAGGTAGCGAGTTCGCAGTGAAAGGTAACTAAGGTGGGAATATCTAGTGTTTTAGCAATTTCCAAGGCTAAATGGGCAAATGGGGACAAAACCCCTACGTGTATATGAAGGAGGTCAAAATGTGGAAATATGGCAGGAAAAAAGCGCCCCGCAAACGTATTCATAGGAGTAAATCCTAAAGTGGGCATTCCTAAACGGTGTACCGGAATTTGGTCTTCTAGTCTGCGACCAACAAATGATCCATCTCTGGTGGCAGTAATAACTTCTGGGGAATACCCAAATGATTTAAGTTGCTGCGCTAAGTTGTAGGTTTGGGTTTCAATACCGCCCATATGGGGCGGGTAGCAGTCCGTTACAATCGCGATACGCATGGTTTTATTCTATCTTTAGTTTCCGGGCTAGAGCCTATTGAGTAAGACAGATTCGTGATAGGCGCCTAGAGGCTATAGCGGGGCTAACATCTTACGGGTTTTTGGGGTTTTTGTTTTTGCTAGTGTGGGGTGTTTGGGTTGGTTGTTTCGGGTTATTGCCCGGATGGGGGTTGTTTTTTGGTGTGTATATGTGAGGAGACCAAACCCTTTAGGGGGGTTTGGTCTCCTGTTTAGTGGGGTTGCGGTGGTTTCTTACTCTCCCG
>NZ_RPZY01000059.1:0-5071 GCF_008661855.1 Varibaculum sp. | reverse complement strand
GCCATGGGTTGTGTTTGTCGTCCACCCACCGAAACCCCAACCGGGCGTTTTCTGGGATCGGTTCATATTCAAAAAGCTCTGCGGGAACCTCCGCAAACACTACTGGGTAAAATTCTTGATGACGACTTAAAAGGCGTAGACCCATCGGCAGGAATTGGCACGGTCACCAGGTTACTTGCCACCTATAACCTCACAGCGGTACCCGTGGTTGATAAGAATCGACATCTTTTAGGGGCAGTTAGTGTCGATGACGTCCTCGATCATCTTTTGCCTGAAGACTGGCGCGATGCTGATGAACACGAAACTGACCTAGCTATGGAAAGGGACAGGAACGAAGATGACGGATAGGCTGGATATTCCGCGTGAAAGAAAACGTCGTTTTCGACTTCCGCGTATTAATTTGCAGTCCGAGGGCGTAGGGCGGGCTTCGGAATCTTTTGCTCGTTTCCAGGGGACTCCCCAGTTTTTGGTTTATTTAACCGTATTCGTAATTGTTTGGCTAGCCTGGAACTCTTGGGCTCCGGAGGCTTGGCGCTTTGACAGTGCAACCCTGGGATTTACGGTTCTGACCTTAATGCTTTCTTTGCAGGCTTCCTATGCGTCTCCCCTGATTCTTTTAGCGCAAAACCGTCAAGATGACCGTGACCGAGTTTCCGCCGAGCAGGACAGGCGGCGCGCTGTCCGCAATCATGCCGAGATTGAATACTTAACCCGCGAAATCGCTTCTTTAAGAATTGCGATGTCTGAGGTTGCTACCCGTGACTTTGTGCGGGCAGAACTTCGCGACCTCCTTGAGGAAATCCGGGAAGAAGAAAAACACTCCAGCCTCCGCGACCATGAGCAAAATAATAACCACTTAGAGCGGGACAAACGGTCATAGGTCTTGGCGAAAGTGAGCAGGAACCGCAGTCAATATAGGATAAAGACATGAGTCAGTTAAATGAAGATGCAGTCAAGCAAGCGCTCGCACGGGTAATCGATCCCGAGTTGGGCCGGGCAATCACCGACTTAGATATGGTACGCGAAATATCTATAGATGCTGGTGGAGCGGTTAAAGTTGGGGTAGATTTAACTATTGCGGGCTGCCCGATGCAAGCCGTAATCGAAAAGGACGTAAAAGCAGAAGTTTCTAAAGTTCCCGGTGTAAGTACGGTGACCGTAGAAATGGGAGTCATGGACGAAAACCAGCGTGCCGCATTAAAAGAGAAACTCTCCGGGCCGCAAAACGTGATTCCCTTTACCCAACCCGACAACCTAACCCGAATCTACGCAATTACTTCCGGTAAAGGCGGAGTTGGTAAATCCTCAATGACCGCTAACCTGGCTCTTTCTCTTGCCATGCAGGGAGTGAAAGTCGGGGTTCTTGACGCTGATATTTACGGTTTTTCGATTCCCAGAATGCTGGGGGTTAGTGAAGAACCAACAGTTATTGATGGCATGATTGTGCCCCCAGTTGCCGGCGGGGTGAAAGTAATTTCTATCGGTATGTTTGTACCAGATGGGCAACCTGTTATTTGGCGCGGCCCGATGCTACACCGCGCCCTCCAGCAGTTCTTAGCCGACGTTTACTGGGGCGACCTGGATGTTTTATTGCTAGATTTGCCCCCTGGAACCGGTGATGTAGCCATCTCGATTTCCCAATTACTGCCCAAATCAGAGATTTTGGTAGTAACCACCCCGCAAGTGGCGGCCGCAGAAGTCGCCGAGCGTGCCGGGGTTATCGGTTCACAAACCGACCAGCGGGTAATTGGAGTAATAGAAAATATGTCTTATTTACCCCAAGCAGACGGTAGTAAATTGCATCTATTTGGCAGTGGCGGCGGAGACATGGTTTCTGGACGGCTTAGTTCCCAACTGGGATACCAGGTTCCAGTTTTGGCGCAAGTACCTTTAGATATCGCTTTGCGAGAAGGCTCTGACCAGGGCAGACCTGTGGTAACCACCCACCCAGACTCCCCGGCATCTCAGGCTATTAGCCAGGTAGCTCAGGCACTGGCTAAACGCACTCAGTCTCTGGCAGGACGCAGTCTCGGTATCAAACCGCTCTAGGCTCTTTTGAGTTTTCCTAAACTGGATAAAGCGCAAATCCGCTAGCAAGGAAGTAACTATGAACAACAGCAAGGCTTTAAGTTGGGATTGGACCGAGTCTCAAGTTTTCGAGGACGCGGTAATAGTGGCAGCCCGCGCCACCGCCGTAGAGATGGGAGCTAGCCCAGTTTCTCCCGCCACCGGGGCAGCTTTGCGAATGCTAGCGGCAGCTTGTGGCGCAAAAGCGGTTTTTGAAATTGGTACTGGCGCGGGGGTTTCCGGGTTATACCTGTTAGCTGGAATGAGTGAGAACGGGGTATTAACCACTATTGACTCCGAATCAGAATTCCAGGCTGCGGCTCGCAGCGCGTTTCGAGTGGCAACTCAAAAATCTAACCGCACTCGTCTAATCAATGGGCACGCTCTGGAAGTACTTCCTCGAATGGCCAAAGCCGCCTATGACATGGTGGTTATCGATGGGGATGTGCGGGAAATCAGCAGCTATATTGAACAGGCAACCCGAATGTTAAGACCGGGCGGCATGGTGGTAATCGTACACTCCCTCTGGATGGATCAAGTCGGAGACCCCGCACGCCGCGAAATGGAAACTACCCAAATGCGTGGGGCAGTCACTTCCCTACTTGGTGATGAACGCTTTATTTCCAATGTTTTAACCTGCGGGGACGGCTTAGCGGTCGGGGTTTACTGTCCGCCAGAATAAATTTGTTCCAGTTTTTTGCGATTGACTCAACGCGTTTTATTCCCGGAGCAGAGTTTTCTCTGGCTTCTTCGGCGCAGTTAGCCCTGGCTTAAACCCTCTCCTGGTATGCTGCGCGAGTGAGAAGTTTTAAAAATGATGGAATCTATAGGCGCGGTCCTATCCAGTTACGCCAACCGTTATTACCTACCGAGACTTCCGAGCAACGCCTGCTCCGCCCACAAAAAGACACTGAATGGCTTCACAATGACACTTGGCGAGTCTTGCGTATTCAAAGCGAATTCGTGGAGGGTTTCGGGGCGCTAGCCGAACTAGGCCCGGCAATTTCGGTATTCGGTTCAGCGCGCACCGCCCCCAATACCCCTAGCTACGCCCTCGGAGAAGAAACCGGAAAACTGCTTGCTGAAGCCGGATGGTCGGTTCTAACCGGTGGGGGCCCAGGACAAATGGAGGCCGTTTCTAAAGGTTGTAGTGAAGCCGGCGGTATTTCCGTGGGGCTTGGTATCGAGCTGCCCCACGAGCAAATGTTCAACGATTGGGTTTCTTTGGGAATTTACTTCCGCTACTTTTTTGCTCGCAAAACTATGTTCGTAAAATATGCTCAAGGTTTTATAGTTTTGCCGGGAGGATTCGGTACTCTAGATGAGCTTTTCGAGGCGGTCACCCTGGCACAAACCGGAAAAATTAAGTCCTTCCCAATAGTGCTAGTTGGCAAAAACTACTGGAGCGGATTGCTGTCTTGGGTGCGTGAACAAGCAATTAGCTCCCAGATGATTACAGAAAAAGAGCTCGCGGCATTGCAGCTGGTAGATACCCCTGCCGAGGCTTTGCAGATTATTGGCAAAGCCCCGAAAGATTGCTAGCCCCCTACCCCCGTCCTCTATAGAACGCAGCACCAGTTTTGTCCTTGGGTAAAATGAACGCGAAGTAAAGGTAGGTAGGTTTTGAAATGTAAAAGTCGCTGCTGCAATCACCTTTAGCGAGGATAACCTGGGAAATCAGATTGCCTGTGCTTGTTTTTCACAAACAGCAAGTAAAGTAACAGAACCGAGATTATGCAGATAAACCCTAAAAGCACTACTAGAGCAATCAGTAGCACCTTGCTAACTCCCTGGTTTTGAGAATTTTGCTTGCTAGCGGTTGCTTTAGCTGGTGAGCTGGTAGTTTGTTCCTCATATGATGTCTGCGTCGGGGTGGATGTTGTAGCCGAGGGAGTAGAACTGGTAGCTGGTGGAGTACTTTTCGTAGTAGCCGAGGCGGGAGGATTCGATATCAGCGTTCCCAGTTCGCTCCCCTGTCCCTACCGCAATCAGTAGAAACATCATCCCCAGGGCTAAAGCAAGTATCACCCCCGCCATCTCCACATGGATTAGACCTATTTTCCGCCCTAAAAACACCCCGAAAGACCCCGAGGCTACAAAAGGAGCCAAAGCCGCGTAACTATCGGGGCGGTCAAGTAAAACCTGACGCCCCAGAGGAACATGGATAAAAGCAGCCCCCGTCCCTACAACCGCCGCCATTAGCCATGGAATGGGACTAGAAAAATACCCGATTATAAATAGCGCCGCTCCGAAAGCAGCTAAAAAATGGTTACAGTGAACCACATCGTCTAGTAGACCAATCAATACCTGCAGACCATAGTCGCAGATATTGTAAAGCAGTAACACCGTAATCATCTGCGGGTATGAAGTAATTTGGGGCGCAATTAGAGAGATTATGAAATAGTTAGCCGCAAATTCAAAGAAAAAATGCCCGAAAGCATAGACAGTCAAACGAACCGCAAAACCGGGATATCGTTTCACATCCATTATTTAACCCTAACACCCCATTGGTTTTAATAACTAGCAGCTGCTCGAATTCCCATTTCCCTCCCAAAATAGCTAAAGCCAAGCAGGACACCATCTGCTATAATTAGCTGAGTAAGCTTTAATTTTTAGTCCTATTTTGTCTCTCGGGGGTCAGCATGGCAGCAATGAAACCGCGAACCGGAGATGGTCCGTTAGAGGTAGCCGAGGACGGGGCTCGTACGGAAGAAGGTCGCGAAGTGGTGCTGCGACTTCCCGCTTTAGGGGGCGGTCGCCTGGTAATCGAAATGAGCAAGAAAGAGCTTATCGACCTGGCAGCAGCTATCCACGAACTATATCCCGACTTACCGTAAAAGTATTCCCACCTTTCTGTGGCGAATCGTGCAGGCATTACGGCTGAGTATCCGCCCTTGAAATCTGAGTGAAATCATCAGCAGTATTTTAGCTACAGTTTCAAGGTTTCCTGCCGAAATTCTTCCTCTATTGTCTTAGCCATTTTCTTAACCTCGTTGGGCACTGT